>JAHDEO010000222.1:0-2755 GCA_020628725.1 Saprospiraceae bacterium | reverse complement strand
TGTCGCTATCACGCACCCTGAAAATATTGCTTCACAAAAGGTATTGAAGAAAGTAGGTATGAAATACATCAAAACCATTTCTTTGAAAGAAGGCGATGATTTTTATTTTGAAATAGAAAAGGATGGAAATTAAAACGCTGGTCGTGAACGAAACATGAGTCTCGCGCGTATTTTCCCCAAAAACAAATTATGAAAAAAATCCTTTTCGTCTGCACCATGAATCTCCAGCGCAGCAGAACCGCAGAAGACATCTACAAGACCGACCAACGATTTCACACCAAATCAGCCGGAACGTACAAGCACGCTAACCATCGAATCAATCAAGAAGACTTAAATTGGGCGGATGTCATCATTGTGATGGAAAGACATCATAGGAACAAAATTCGCAAAGAATTTCCTACCATTTATAATACCAAACGTATTATATGTTTGTATATTGAGGACGAATATGATTACATGGAAACAGCTTCAATTGAGTTGTTGAAATTTAGATTTGAAAAAGTTTATCAATCCATAGTCAAAAGTCAATAGCAAATTTAGTCAACTTGCTACTCGTTACTCGCTAATTTACATGCAACATTTATCCTCTCCATTTACCCTCAAAAACGGTACAGGCATCTCCAATCGCATTGTGAAATCTGCCACAAGCGAAGTATTGGGAACGACGAAAGGTGCGCCATCTCCGGAGTTAATTAATCTTTATAAACGATGGGCAGAAGGAGGCGCAGGTTTGTTGATTACGGGCAATATTATGGTAGACGCCAGAGCCATCGGAGAACCGGGCAACGTTGTGGTAGAGGATAAAACACATTTTGAATTATTGAAAACGTGGGCGCAAGCAGCCGCAGGTACAGACACGACAATCTGGACACAAATCAATCATCCCGGACGGCAAGCTATCGGATTGATTAACAGAAATGTCGTTGCGCCATCAGCGATTCGTCTAAAACTTGGTCCCATGTCTTCCTTATTTAGAAAACCGAGGGCATTGGAAGAAGAGGAAATTTTGGACCTTATTGAACGTTATGCTACGACAGCCGAAATCCTAAAAGAAGCCGGATTTCCGGGTGTACAAATACATGGCGCACATGGGTATTTGGTGAGTCAATTTCTCTCACCCCGTATGAATATTAGAACGGATAAATGGGGCGGTAGTCTTGACAATCGAGCGCGTTTTGTGTTAGAAATTTATCGGAAAATGAGGGCAAAACTCGGCGGAAATTACCCCATTGGAATCAAAATAAATTCTGCCGATTTTCAGCGTGGTGGCTTTACAGAAGAAGAGTCGGTTGAGGTCATCAAAATGCTTTCGGAAGAAGGGATTGATATGATTGAAATTTCGGGCGGCACGTATGAAGCCCCCGCTATGATGTTTTCTAAACAAAGTACCCGAGAACGTGAAGCCTATTTTATAGAATACACTAAAAAAGCCCGAAAAGTGACCAATACACCACTTATGGTAACGGGCGGTTTTCGTACTGCCGCAGCGATGGAATATACCCTTGCCGAAGGTGCCTTGGACTTTGTAGGCTTGGCGCGTCCCTTCATTTTACATCCCAATTTTCCGAAGGAAATGCTCAATGGAACATTGGAAAAAATAGAGTTAAACGTCCCAAAAACAGGCATCAAATTCGTGGATGAAAAAGGTCTGCTGGAGTTGGGTTGGTATGAGCAGCAAATTCGCCGGATAGGAGAGGGGAAAGAGCCGAAATTGACGCTTAGTCCCTTCAGTGCGGTAACTGCCACCACACGAAGTATTATCCAAAAATCGTTTAGGAAAAATTAAGAACGTAGCATGGTGCTTCCAGCCCATGTATTGGTATAAAAAGACAAACTATGAGCAAAACGATACGCACCCCAGAGGACCGCTTTGCAAACCTGCCCGGATATGATTTCTCACCCAATTATGTCGAAGTTGGCAACGGTTTGCGTATGCACTACGTGGATGAAGGGGCGAAAGATGCACCTACGGTCTTACTTTTGCATGGCGAACCGAGTTGGTCATACTTGTATCGCAAAATGATACCTGTGTTATTGAAAGGTGGATTTCGAGTGCTTGCGCCGGATTTTATCGGCTTTGGAAAGTCAGATAAATTGACCGAAAAAGCGGCTTATTCTTATCAAAAATATATTGATTGGACAGCGGATTTTCTCCGACAATTAGACTTGAAAAACATTCACCTATTTTGTCAGGATTGGGGCGGTTTGATAGGCTTGCGATTGGTGGCTGCTATGCCCGACCGTTTCGCCAAAATCGTTGCCTCAAATACCATGTTGCCCACCGGACAACACAAAGTTCCGGATGCCTTTAAATCTTGGCTCGAATTCTCGAAAAACTCTCCTGCATTCGACGTTGGGCGTGTCATTCAAATGGGAACGGCTACCGAACTGCCTGACGATGTGGTGGCTGCCTATAATGCACCTTTTCCATCGGATGAATATAAGGCGGCAGCACGAATTTTTCCTTCACTCGTACCCATCACGGAAGACGACCCCGAAGGCATCAACAATCGTGAAGCATGGAAAATACTCGCGCAATGGGACAAACCTTTCCTTACGATTTTCGGCGAATTGGATATGATTACGAAAGGCGGCGAACGGGTGTTTCAAAAACTCGTTCCCGGTACGAAAGGACAAGCGCATACGACGCTACAAGCCGGGCATTTTATTCAGGAAGATGTGGGGGAGGAATTGGCGAGTTTGTTGGTGGAGTTTTTTTAATTGTAGCGACACGTAGCCTTACTCTTTAATTATT
>JAHDEO010000680.1 GCA_020628725.1 Saprospiraceae bacterium | reverse complement strand
AAAATAAGGCTAACTACAACGTAGTCAGCCTCTTAATAATTTACAGGGATACCCTGCGTAGCAAATTCTCTATCATATTACTGATTTGGCAAAGCCAAATCTACAAACTTGAACTTGTGTTTGATACTTGAACTTTACAAAACGCCTTCATCTGCAAAACTATAATAACCTTTGTCGGAAATAATCAAGTGATCGACAACTTGAATATCAAGTGTTTTTCCTGCCGCTTTCATTTTCTTCGTCAAATCAATATCCGCCTGACTTGGTGAGAGATTCCCTGATGGATGATTATGACACAAAACAATCGAACATGCCAACATATCCAAAGCTCGTTTGAAAACGATACGTGCATCCACTACCGTACCCGTTACGCCGCCCATACTCACGCGCTCGCGACTAATAATGCGATTGGCGCGATTGAGCATCAATATCCAAAATTCCTCATGCGGCAAATCAGCAATAACGGTCGAAATTGCATTATATGCATCCCGACTGGAACGCACCAATGGACGGTCTTTGACATCAGTAAGTTGGCGTCGTCTACCAAGTTCGAGGGCGGCGAGAATGGTGAGGGCTTTGGCTTCGCCTAAGCCTTTAAAACGGGTGAGGGCAGAAAAGGGTTGTCTGCCAAGTTCATTGAGATTATTGTTGCAATCGCGGAGAACTCGTTGCGCCAGACTCACTGCCGTCTCTTCTACAGAACCCGAACGCAGTAATATCGCCAATAATTCTGCATCGCTGAGGGCTTGTGCACCTTTGTTGAGCAATTTTTCGCGGGGGCGGTCTTCTTCTGCCCATTCTGTGATGCTGAGTTTCGTAGGTTCGTACATTTTTCTGATTTGATAATTTGATTTTTATCAAATGTAACAAAAAAATCTCTCATCACAAAAGCACCGGGTTTAAACCCGGTGCTTTTGTGATGAGAGATTTTCCCAAATAAAAAGACCAACCGCGTCAGCGATTGGTCTTATATTTTGTCAAAACTAAAATCTGTAATAATTATGCGTCTTTCACATCGTCGGCAGCATCTGCTGCTGCATCGGCAATATCGTCAGCAGCGTCTTCGACAGCTTCTTCTGCCGCATCCGCTACATTTTCAACAGCATCGTCAACTGCTTCTTCCGCATCAGCTACTGCTGTTTCTGCTACCGCAGTTTCAGCCGCTGCTGCTTCATTAGAAGTTCCGGCGCCACCGCGTCTTCTACGACGAGTTTTCTTCTTCGGTCCGCTCGCTGTGCTGTATGTTTCGTTGTAATCCACAAATTCAATGATACACATTTCAGCATTATCGCCCTTACGGAAACCCGTGCGAAGAATACGTAGATACCCTCCCGGACGGTCACCTACCTTAGCAGCAATAGGTCCGAAAAGTTCTTTAACAGCATCTTTGTTTTGGAGATAGCTAAATACTACACGACGAGAGTGAGTCGTGTTGGTGCGTCCTTTGGTGATGAGTGGCTCAAGGTACATGCGGAGTGCTTTCGCTTTAGCCAATGTAGTACTAATACGCTTGTGGTCGATAAGGGCACAAGCCATGTTTTTTAGTAAGGCACGTCGGTGTCCTTTTTTTCTTTTGAGGTGGTTAAATTTCTTACCGTGTCTCATTGTTAATAATTTTGTGAACTTCGCAGCACGATTTTTTTAGTGATTAGTGATTGGTAATTAGTGATTAGTTCGGTAAAGTTGAACATGATTACTTTTTTGTTAATCAATCATTCTAAAGTATTCGTTACTGCAATCTTTGTTAATGAAAAATGAGCCGAATTTCACTTATGAAATTCGGCTTTTATTTTTGTCGTGATTGAGAATGTAAAAAGCGACCAATTAA
>JAHDEO010000002.1:49119-55101 GCA_020628725.1 Saprospiraceae bacterium | reverse complement strand
AGTGGGGTAGTGGCTGCATGGTCTAAGTAAACTCGCATGGATTTAATGAGTGAATTATGAATTTTGAATGAGTGAATGATTTTGCTGTGCAAAGGTAGGATTTTTAACATAAAAAGCGTGACTGTGCTATGCACAATCACGCTGTCCTGAAACACATTTGTTGTATTTGTATCTATTCTTTTGGATAACGTCCTAATATGCTGATGTGGTTTTTTAATTCAATATCCGGTTCGCTTATTACGACCACATGAATTTTATAAGGATTGGCGTCTAACTTGTTCACAAGCGTATTTTTTACACTTTCAGCATATGTTTTCATATCTGTTTTAGTCTTATCAGGGTCTAACTCCTTGTAATGATGCGCTACGATATAAATTCTTTCTGCTGCTTCGAGCTTACTTTTTATGTTGGGATCTATGGTTTTGGCATTGTTGTCTGTAAAATCCAGAGGTGGGTGAACTTCCACCAATTCTCTTTCAATCTTCTCTATTCGTCCTGAGCGTATTCTTGAATATTCGTTGATAAAATCGGTTTCTATATCAGGTCTTATATCGTAGTCGTTTTCGATAATTTTTTTGTTATTTGCTACTACATTGCTGTCATTTCTCATAGTGATGGTCTCAATTTGATCAACACGTTTCTTAAGTTTTCGTCCAAATGTATAGCCTACCATCACCTCATGAGAAATACCAAGTGCTTGTGGATGCAAGGATTCAAAATTATAATAAATTCCTGTACTTCCACTAAGATGTAATCCGACAGTACTGAAAACCCCAACAATCGGATTTTCAGGACTTGTTTTCATTCCACCACCAAATACCACGCGTACTTTATCCTGCAATTCAAATCTGGTAAGTAGGCTAAAATCAAATTGAATGGGTTTGCCGGGAGCAGCTCTAAATAACATACCGGGCTTCATGTAAAAATTACTAAAACGACCGGACGGAGTTCGGTTAGGAGGGACATGAAAATCCAAATTAATACCACCAATAAAATGTGGTTCTAATTTATAAAGTTTAATATCTTCATTTTCAACGAACTCATCACCAGTGTCCTGGAAATAACGAATTCTGGTAGCGGGTGCTTGGATGATTGATAAATCTAAATTAAGCGTTTCAAAACTTCTTTTTCCTTTCTTCTCTTTATTCCTTTTTTTTCTGGTATGATATTGATATGCCATTCCAAAATTCAGGTCAAAGACTGTCTGTGATACTTCATCTGTAAATAGTAGATTGTCGTCTAAATCCTGTGCATTCACTCGCTTCCAATCAATATTCTGACGAAGGAAGCCAGTAGATACTCCCATTGAAAATTGATGGTAACGTGCATCATACTTTTCTTTATCAGTCGTATTAGGCGGCGGGAGAAAGTGGTAAGCATAAGAAAATACCCCTCCGGTACGCTTAATCAGAAAGGTATTATCCTGATAAAAGATACCGCCGACACCAACATCATCCAAGGGGTGTTCGCCCGCTTCTCTTTTTCGTTTTGAGCCTAAACGTCCATCGGCTGTTATTATTTTGGTAACAGGAGAGTCCGACATTTCGACCCACTGTCTTCTGTAATTCATGAAAATCTGCGGATAGCCATCACCAAAACCTGCTCTTGCGGGATTGAATATATATGGGTTGTATAAATATTGAGTATGAGGTGTATGAAACTGTTGTGCTGAAAGACCGAGACTGCACAACATAATACACAAAAATATAATTGTTATTTGTATTCTCATTGTTAAAATGTTTTTGGTAAAAATAATTTAGCGTTTGACAAATAACGCTCCTTTGTATTCTTGATTCTCTGTTGTGCCATTCTCATTTTCAAAGAATATACTGATGTAATACCAATAGACGCCCTCTGGCATATCTCTTCCGCGATATTTGGCATTCCAATCATTTAAGTATAAGTTGCTTCCAAGATTACTGTCATGGTCAAGTATAACTACACCTTCTCTGTCATATATTTGTATCAGGTAATTTTCAAAATTTTCAATGTATGGAATGACCCATGTATCGTTTGAGCCGTCACCGTTTGGAGTGATGGTGTTGTAAATACCTGAATTTGGGTCACCAAGCACACGACTTTCATTGACAATAACCTGCGTGACATCTGTATTGCTACATCCAAATTCATTAGTCACTTCAAGGGTGTAAGTGTATGTTCCGGCTTGAAGCGGTTGAACGGTGGGATTCGGAATATATGGGTCGCTAAAAGTAACCGTCGGGTCATCAGTCGTCCAGAAGAAATTGCCATTTCCTGTACCCTGTAGTTGGAGTATATCACCTTCTATGATGGGGTCATACATACCTGCACTTACAGGTGGGTTAGGATATATGGCAGCGAATATGCTGTTTTCTGCTACACAACCTTCGGGAGTGGTTACCGTGAGGGTGTAAATGCCCTCGTCCGTCAAGTCTGCATTGGGGATTTGTGGATTCTGTACGTTAGAAAAAAACATCCCATCTGGTCCGACCCAATCATACGTGACGCCACTTGTGATGTGGGATGTGAGCTGGAGGGTGGATAGTTCGCATACGCCGGGGGCGGTGAGGTTGGGGATGGGGGGATTAGCTACTATTGTAACTTCTACAGACTGTCTATCCGAGACACAATCACCTACGACTTCTTCATACCAATATACATAAGGTACATTATTATGAACTAAATTTTCAGGTGTGTAGAAAGGGTTACCAGAAAATATTGGGCTTGTACTCATTGCAGAATTATACCATACAATAGTACCGTTACTTCCTCCTGATTGAACAATAATTTCGACTATATCACCTTCACATGTTGGGGGAGGTGTGATTACTGTCGGGTTTTGAATATCCTCCGAAATGACAACGATTTCCTGCATAGGTCCTTCGCAGTCACCGAGTTTTTCCGAAACATATAATATCGTATTGTTTGTACCTAAAGGCTGTGTTGTGTATGGATTATCATCGCTCAAAAACTGTCCGGCTGCATCATACCAACGAAAATCACCATCTGTGCCATTTGCAGATGTAGCTGTTATCGTTACGACTTCTCCGGGACATGAGATAGGGAATACAGGACTAAAGAAAGGTGCATTGGGAGTAGGTGCTACAATTACGGCTTCGGATTCCGACGACGTACCAATACAAGGACATTGAGCATCGGTATCATCTGGCGTATCAATAATATTAACCACAACCGTGTATAATAGGTCTGCGTTAGTGTTTTGCGGTGTATTGACTATTATAGAATTGGGAGTGAGTTCAGTACCTGCAATAGCCGATCCTCCAAGAGAAAACACATAAGGATTGCTATCTGCCAATTGACAACCTTCCGGTAGGGTAGCATATGCCGTTAAAGTAATCGGATTTCCGGCACAGAGTAATTCACCGTTATTGGCTACCAATACAGGTTTTACAGGGCAACCACTTTCTTGTCCCCAACCTGTTACAGACAGCACCATTAACAGCATAAAAAATTTTAGTTTTTTATTCATCATAATGTGGATTTTTGGTTAGTAAATCATTTTTTGACAATCATTTTTTTAGAGGTAAATTGGTTATTCATATACAGTTTAAGTACATAAAATCCGGCTTGATATTTTTGCATGTCAATAGCGAAATTTTCGGATTGTAGCTTTCCAAGTTTGGTTTTCTCCAATAGTAAGCCGGATATGTCATACAGTTCTAATTTTACTTCGTAAGATTTATTCAACTCTAATTCGACCTGTGCGGAATCGGATGTTGGGTTTGGATAGACATTAAATGATTTAATGTTTTTTACATATTCATTATTGACAATAGTAGATTCTACTTGAATCGGTCCTATCGTAATAGTGCAGTTGTTGGCATCTCTGATAAAACAGTAATAGCTACCCGCAGGAATATTACAGTTGTCGGGACTATTGGCACCATTTGACCATTCGTAGATGTACGGTGGCGTACCGCCCGATATAATAATTTCGATACAACCATCTTCATTGCCTTGCGTAGCATCAGTAACGATTAAGTCGATAGTATCCAAAGCGTTGGGTTCATTAATCGTAATAGGATTTAATATAACTTCACAATCATTATTATCGGTAAGCGTAACTGTGTATGTTCCGCCATTCAGGTTGAATAGTAGATTTCCTACTTCTCCATTATCCCAAGCATAAGTATAAGGTGCTGTACCGCCATTGGCAGCAACTTGTATAAAACCATTCATTTCTCCATTGCATCCGGCATGTACAGTGTCAACAATAGCAAGTGTAAGTTCGGAAGGTTCATTAATCATAGTCTCCGGGATTTCAGATATACAGCCATTAGCATCAGTGACTATGGCAGAATATTCACCTGCCGTTGCGCCATCTAAATTTTGATTGGTAGAGCCGTCTGACCATGCGTAGGTGTAAGGAAGTGTGCCGCCGTTTACCTCTATTTTCAATTTTCCATCAGCATTACCATAGCAACTTACATTCCCGATACTGTCAATTTCACCCATCAAATCACTAAAGACTTCGGTATAAACACTGTCAACTTCCTCACATCCGAGCGCATCGGTTGCGGTGACATAGATTGTGCCTTCGGGTAAGTTGTCCACTTCGTCGGTAGTTGAACCATTAGACCATACGTAGGTATATGGGCTTGTACCGCCTGTAACCGTAACCGCAGCCGTACCGTCTTCTGCCGCACAATTGGTGAAAAAAGTAGTTCGGGCAGAGTCAATCGCCATTTCAATTTGATTACATTCTACTTGGAATGTTGTACCCGTCATATCCAAACTACCGCAGATAGCTCCAAATCCAATGAGTTCATTGACAATATTCACAGAACCTGCACCGGCTTGAATAACTGTCAGATTATCATTTTGAGAGGCAACAAATGAATGTACCGTAAAATCACCACATTCGGGCGCACTTGAAATATCGAAATCAATAGCTGATAAATCAAAAACAGGAATACTATCTGAAACCGCAACGATAATATTATCATCGCCATTTGTAAGAATAAATAATTGTAAAAGTCCGGGACTCATATCGGGTGGAGTTGCTTGTGTTGCCTCTATCAAACCGCCTCCACAGACAGTTCCGCCTCCGGTCAGCGTACCTGCACTCGGAATATCAGGCAAAAAATCAACCGTCATAGATTCGGAAGATGTCGAACATATAGAGCCTAACATATCAAGCGGATTGGTAAATGCGACACTTCGTATTTCCCACGTACCTAATAAAGGTTGACTTAAATATCCAAGTAAATTATCATTGGCGATAATCTGCCCGAGCGTGTCGGGTACGATAAATTCCGATACCATCATTCCACCAGTCCCTCCGAGCGAGGAAAAATACCAACCGAAATTATCGCTTTCCGAGCCGTCTGTATATAATGTTACAGCATTTCCGGGACAAATAGCAACACTTCCCGAATCTACTAACTCACCTGCACTACATTGAGCGTAATTTTTTTGAATGTTTGTAAAAAATATAAATAAAATAATTATTAATATTGAATGATAATTGCTTGTCATCACAGATTAGGTTTTTGGTTAATGAAATTAAATTTATCGGCTGAATACAATCATTTGCTTGGTGTCAATGACTTTGCCATCAACATACAAGGCATAAGGATAAACTCCGGCATTCATATTTTGGGTATTGACAGGTATTTGAGCGTATTCGTCATGTTGTTGAATGTCGAATTTTTGTAGTACAATACCGCGATTATCATACAATACGATTTGCGCTCTTTTTGCATTTTTTTCAATAAAAAATGGAATATTGGTAATAAGATTGTTGGGCGTAGGATTGGGGATATTTTGATATAAAGAAGAACCCTGACGCGGAATAAATCTATCATTTGAAGCATCCGGCTCAACTGTATTATTATCCAAATTCAATCCTGCACATCCCTCCGAGCAAATTTGATTTAACAAGGCGCGTATGTCTTTTAATTCACTTTCTAACTTATCTTGATTTTCGCTCAATAGACTATTTTCAGCTTGTAATTCTTCGATTAATGCAAGTGCATCCTC
>JAHDEO010000002.1:0-49109 GCA_020628725.1 Saprospiraceae bacterium | reverse complement strand
TTCTGATATTTCGGATTGTGTAGGTGTAGTATCTTCTGTTGCATATTCCTCATTCAAAGCTGCAACAATAATAGGTATCAACTCAATATAATCAATTGACAGATAGCCGTCTTTGTCCTGATAGACCAATTCGGGTAAAATCAGTTGTACATCTTGTGCAACAAAACCATAATGTTTACGGTCATTAAAATTCCATTCGGGGTTCGATTTGTATTTGTAAATCACTGCATTGAGTTGAGCCAATATATCTTTTGCATTTCCTATATGTTGAACATCCTTTTTGAAATGACCGTCAGATAATTCTGTCAAATCATTCACACGAACATGTCCATTAATATCCAAATCGTAAGTCGGATTTGTACGTAAAATCCCTACATTATCTCTTTCGGCATAAAATACAGGTGTTGCATTATCGTTGTCATTAAAACCAATCATCAGCGAATTGGTATTATGATTTTCTATATTTCGTCCTAATGCAATGGAGTAATTCTTATACGCATACACATCATGTCCGAGTGCGATAGAGGAAGTTTGAATAGCATTGGCATTAAAACCCATTGCAATCGCGTGACTGCCGTTGGAACGTGCCATATTTCCTGCGGCAAAGGCGTAGTTGCCGGATGCCGAAGAAAATGAACCGAAAGCCACACTCGAATTTCCCGAAGTGGTCACGGACGTTCCCATAGCCATAGAATTACTGCCCAATGTTTTAGATAAAAACCCACCTGCGAGGGCATTTTCGGCACTTTGCGCTACTTCGGTTTTTGAGCCTAAAGCAATGGAATTATCTGCAAAGGCTTTGGTAAACGAACCTGCCGAAACCGCATTTTCACCGCCTGCCTGTGAGTTAGTGCCTGTGGCTAATGCGCGGTTGCCCGTAGCCTGTGTCTGTATGCCCATAGTGAAAGAGGCGTCGCCGAAAGCACGAGTATTATCGCCCGTAGCCGTAGAACGCGCACCATTGGCTAAGGTATTGGCTCCGGTAGCGGTGGCAGCCACTCCGGTAGCCCTTGATTTGAAGCCGGAAGCTATGGATTTGGGACCACTGGCGAGGGTTTCGCTGCCCATAGCGGTAGCATCGTCGCCGGAGGCTTTGGTCATGTAGCCCGAAGCAAATGCACGGTAAGCAACCGCACTGGTTTGATTGCCCATAGCAATGGCATCTTGGTGAGTGGCTTCGGTTTTGTAACCCATTGTAGTGGAGTTGAGACCTCCGGCTACGGTTTGGTTGCCCATAGCGGTTGCATTGGTATTGAGAGCTATGGTCTTGAAGCCCGTAGAGAAGGCATTGATGCCTCGTGCTTCGGTCTGATTGCCCATAGCGATAGCATTTTCTGCCAGATGTTCAGAGTTGATAGTGTCTAAAGGCTGAACCGCTCCAGTACCGACTCCGCTACTCGAATTATTGTCATTGGTAAATACAGGGTCATAATTGCGGACACCGGCTATGGTTTTATAGCCCATCGAAAAAGAATTGGTACCGTAAGCGCGTGATTGATTGCCCATTGTGGTAGAAACATAACCACAAGCTCTTGTACGGTAGCCCATAGCGGTGGCTATTCTTCCACAAGATTCAGTCTCTAAACCTAGAGTAGAGCCACCTTCTTCATAAGCTACCGTATTCAAACCCATAGCGGTGGTATTATCTCCTATGGCACGAGTGTTTTTGCCCATAGCCACGGTGTTTTGACCTATAGCTTGGGTTTCTTCTCCCATAGCTACGGAGTTAGTGCCAAGTGCGAGTGTGCTTTTACCCATAGCTACGGAGTGGTCACCCACTGCTGTACAAAATGCACCGTAGGCTATAGCTGCAAATGCTGTGTTATTTTGAACGGACTTATAATTTGATCCTGGAGGCAAGAGAAGTTGCATTTCTTGGGTTAGTTCTTTTTTTGTTTCAGATTTGCAACCGCCAGCACTAGAACATTCTCCTTCGGCAACAGAATCACTACCTTTTGCCTCTGCGTATTTTCCCTTCGCTGTACAAAAATTTCCTTTAGCCGAAGATCCCTCTCCTTCTGCCTTACAAAAATTTCCTTTAGCCGAAGATCCCTTTCCCGTTGCCAAACAAAAATTTCCTTTAGCTGAAGCTCCATCTCCTACAGCTGCACATCCAGTTCCTTCTGCTGAACTTGTGATACCTAGAGACATACAGCCAGAACCGGAAGCCTTGCTATTGACCCCAACAGAAAGTGTACCAAGTCCGTCTGCTTTACTATTTGCTCCTATGGCAAAGCTCAAAGCTCCTTTAGCTGAAGAATTGATACCTAATGCAACTGTTGCTTTTCCATCAGTCTTAGTGAAAAGTCCCGCAGAAAGTGTATTTTTACCACTTGCTTTGGCGGCGATTCCCCACGTAGTATTACTATCTCCTGATGCTTTTGACGAAGGACTATTAGCTTTGCAATTAGTACCCTGTGCAGATGCCCCAGGTGCAGATGCTATAGATGCTGGTCCCAGTGCAAATGTATAGGGACCGAATGTTACTGCATCTATACCTATCTCCAAGCCACCAGCGGGAACACTGACAATTGGTAAAGGGGAAATAATTTTAGGAGGGGCGGGTACCCATATAGCACTTTCACTCTGAGCAGACTTCGTATTTAGTATCTGCTTTAATTCTTTAATCTGTAATTTAAGTGAGTCCATCTCACTTTTCATTTGTTGGACTTGCTCTACGGCGAGTTCGGGGCTTGTCTGTGCATATACAGCAATAGAACATAATAGGTAAGCTATTACAAGTGTAGTGTATCTATTCATAATGGTCAGGTTTAGTGGTTTTCTGATGTACGATTTTCGTATTTGGTTCAAAAATATGGGCTTCTTTGGAATGTATTTAGGTCTATTTTTAGTACGAAAACGGTTTGAAATATTGTTCTACATCAATTAATCTGACATAAACTTAGCAAACAACACCTCAAATACATAAAATATATGACACATACATATTCATCTGTCTAAAAATCAGAATGTTTAGTAGCTTGTTGGTAATGGAGAGTATATATAGGTATCGGGTACAGAAAAAACGTATATGGCTACGGATTATCTGTAAAAAGATACAATGTAGAATGTATCATGGGTGGTTTTTGTCTGACGTTAGGCTCTTGAGACAAAAAGATTCCCGAATCAAGTTGCGGGACAAGTCCGCATCGTAGTGCGGAATGACGCTTGCTTTTGTTGTGTATCAGGCAGGTTTGACCAAATCAAGGAGTTGATGTTTGCGGTCTCTGGCTACGGTGAGTTGGCTTTTGTCGGACATGATGACTTCGCCGCCTTTGCCTTTGGCACCTTTGATAAACTCGTCGAGGTGCTGTAGGTTGATTAAGGTAGAGTTGTGGATGCGGCAAAAGTGGTATCCGGCGAGTAGTTGTTGTACTTCGCGCAGGAGCATATTGAGCGGGTGTACGCGCCCGTCGGTGAGGTGGAGTCGCACGACATGGTCTTTGGAATTGCAGTAGATAATGTCTTGTAGGGGGATGAATTTGTAGCCTTTCTGCGAGGGAAAAGCAATACGCTGTGAAGGGCTGTCGGCTTCGAGGTTTTTGAGGAGGTTTTGGAGTTGTTCTTGGGAAAGGGGCGGCATCCGCTTTTGTATGACTTTGAGTACGGCATCTTGCAGGTCGTCCTTGTCAATGGGTTTGAGGAGGTAGTCTATGGCACTGACGCGGAAGGCTTTGGTGGCGTGTTCGTCATATCCGGTCACAAAAATGACCTCAAATGTAATCTCGGCAAGGCACTCCAAGAGTTGAAAGCCGTCCATCGTATCGAGCGTAATGTCGAGAAATATCAGGTCGGGCTTGTGCTTATTGATACTGATGAGGGCATCGGCTGCCTTGGTGCATTGGTCTATGATTTTGACCTGCGGGCAGTGTTGCTTAATATCGTAAGCGAGGGCGTCGAGACATTTTTGTTCGTCGTCAATCAGGATAGTGTGGAGCATAATAATGAATGAGTGAATGAATTTTGAATGAATGAATTATGACGCAACAAGGTAAAGATAATAAAATCATCGGATTTTTCAGCAACGTAGCGTAATGCCTCCGGCTTGCGTCCGCGTACTACCCGCACAAGCGAGACGCATGTGTTACGGGAACGCAAGCCGGAGGCGTTACGCTACGTTTCAATTTCCACTCGTACGCGCGTACCTGTTGGTTTGCCTTGGTCATCATATTTATCGGTGATATGGGCTTGGATGTCGCGCTTGTGTTTTTCGCGGTAGAGTTGAAGGCGTTGTTGATTAAGTTGCATCCCATAGGATTTTTTGCGTAGTGGGTCATCGGCAGCTTGTGCTTTTGCGGCGGTGCGTCCTATGCCATTATCATCAATTGTGCAGATGATGTGCGTAGGCGTTTGGTAAATTTCAAGGGTGAGAATTTTCTTGCCGGGTTTTTGCCGTAGTCCGTGATGTATGGCATTTTCAAGATAGGGTTGTAACAATAAGGCAGGAATAGTCACCAAGTCCGATTCTATTTCCGGTGCAATCTTCGGTCTGTAATCAAAGTCTTGCTCAAAGCGCATTTTTTCCATGTCTATGTATAGTTTGCACATTTCCAATTCTTCTTGAAGTGTGACGAGTGGTTTATCCGAAAAATCCAGTATCATTCGTACCATTCGGGCAAATTTGCCTAAATAAGTATTGGCTTTTTCATTGCGATTGAGTTGTACGAGGCTCTTAATGGAAGTCAAGCAATTAAAAATAAAATGCGGATTGAGTTGGGCTTTGAGGGCTTTAAATTGTGCTTCAAGGGCTTCGAGTTCTGCACGATTTTTATCCTCCTGAACAAGCCGCGCCTTATATGCCAAAGCCAATAAGAAAAAGAAAAAATCCAAGAGACTCACAATACGCATAGTGAAGTAGCTATCGTATTGCACACCACTAAATATTGGAAAAGATTCTATAATCAGTCTATTCATAAAAGCGATGACCGTTCCAAATAGCAATATAAAAGAACCAATCAGGAAAAGAGAAGTCAACTTTGTACGATGACGGTAAAAAACAAGACCAAGCGGAAGAATAAAAGCCAACAAAATAATCTTCATCAAGCGATTGGCGCGACTGAGGTATTCATCATAAGAAAAAGTAATCATCAGTATGTGGACAGCCAGCGCAAGAAATACGAAAAATAATAGGCGGTTCACATATTTATCTACCTGAATTTTAGATTTACCTTTAAAATTTCCAAATTCCCGCCCAAATAAGGCATACGAGACCAGCAAGCCATAAGTCAGGAAAGGTTCAAATTTTGAGTAATACTTCATACAACCCGAAAAGAAAATACTACACTCAAATTCCAATTCATAACGATACAAAAAGTACAAGCTGCCAATCAATAAATATATTCCATAATAAATATATGATTTGTCTCTGTGAATTGTAAATTGTGAGAACATAAACAAAGCCAGAAAAAATCCAATCATAATAAAAGCAAACTCAAGTTTGCTTTCATATGAAGAATTGGCTTGGAGCAGTTCCAATCTTTTTCTGTGTAATGGCTTAGTTGACACATCAAGGCGTCTGCATTTATTTACTTCACGTTTGACATAGATTTCAAGGCTATCGCCGGGTGCCAGTTTGAATGGATAAACATTCCATGCCGATCTGTACAATCTATCATCATAATTGACATGTTCACGCAACAATCCTTCATAAGCTGCGCTGTCATTTTTTCTCGTATAAATCTCATGACTGCCTATTTGATGTACTTGAAGTGCCCAATCGTAGATGGTATCTGTATCATTAATTATAGAAATATGTCTCCAAAAAGAAGCGCGGGATTTGAATTTTTCTTGGTTAATGCAATTTTCGTTGAATGACTTAGCTTCCACCCATTCAAAGTCATTTTTAACTACTGAATCTACGGGCAGATTATTTGTTTTATCCATCAAAAAACCAAAATGGCTGATAGTGTCGGCGTAAGCGATGTCTTTTTCATTCAAATTCGAGCCTAAGCAATGTTGGGTAACTTTCGCAGATACAAGGTGAGATAAACATACAAGGCATAGTATGAATATGGATATTCGGACGATATGATAATGGGGGCAAACCATTGGATTTCAGATGTTTGATAATTAGGGTTTGAAGGTAGAAAATATATTTAAATTTTCGCAACATTTCCCTCCAAAAACTCCACCAAGCCCCGATAAACCCCATTCAGACCCATCAATTCCCGATTCCCCAAAATTACCAAATGCTTACGCGCCCGCGTGAGTGCCACATTCAGTTTTCTGTCCACTTTTTTATCATCAGACATCGAGACGAGCGTCTCCATTTGATAGGCTGCATTGAGGCAGAGCGAGATGATGATAATATCCCGCGCACCGCCTTGATAACGCTCCACCGTATCCACCGTAATCTTGTCCAATTCAGGGTTATTCATTTGTTGGAGAACGTTTTTTATTTCGGCAATTTGAGCGCGATATGGGGTAATTACACCAAGCGTATTTGAATTAAATTCTAAATTGTTTTTTTTGTAAATATTTTTAAATGAATGAATTAACTCGACCACTAAACGCGATTCGTGCGTATTGATTTTATTCGACTGACCGCCGCGTTCTATTTCTGTTGGAATGTAAATGACACGCTTTTCGGCAATCATCTTTTCCAATGGAGTAGGGGAGGAGGGCATCTTTTTAAATTGTAAAGGCTCACTCTGCCACACGCCTACCGCACAATCTTCGGGCAATAATTTTAATTCACCATTATAAAAATATTGGTTCGGAAATTCCGAAATCTCTTGGTGCATTCTGCCTTGATGCGTGAGCATATCGTATGCCCATGTCCACTTATTTTTTTCGCATAAATGATACAAACGTTCAAAGAGCGAATTGCGGCGATTGTGCAATCCAATTTCCAATAAAGATACATCACTTACCGCAGATTCATCCTTACTTTGTACCACGACTGCGGGCAATTGCTTATGGTCGCCAATCAAAATAAATCGCGGCAAACGCGGCAATAAACCCACCAACATCGGCTCCAAAATTTGCGAAGCCTCATCAATAATCACACGGTCAAATCGCTTTAATTCAAGCAGTTGCGGACGATTCCCCATTGACGTAACCGTAGAAATCACAATGCGATGCGCCGCAATCACCTCACGCAAACCTGCGCGCGTAGTCACCTCTTTTATTTTTTCTTTAAACAAACGCGGACGATACTCCGCAGCCGTACCATGCCGCGAACCGATACGCATATAATCCTCGCTTGCGAAATCATCAATCGCTTCACAAATCTCATCGACGGCGCGATTTGTATAAGCAAGTAGCAGGATATTTTCGGAAGTTTTCGTGAGAATGTGCTTGACCATTTCTCGCAACATAAACTTCGTCTTACCCGTTCCCGGAGGACCGATAAGCAGGAAATAATCCTTTGCAGAAAGGGCTTTTTCGAGGATGCGTCCTTGTTCTTCGCTTAATTTTGGATTATACTCAATATCCTCAATTTCAGCTTGTTCGGGTGCTTGTAGTCCCAATAAAACTTTCTTTTTTCTTTCAGGAAATTGTACAAACGCAAACAAATTTCGATACAAAGTCGTATAGCTGCTATCGAGCAAATCATGTTCGAGGTTCCAGTATTTTTCTTCGCGGAAAAGGCTGTCATTAAATTGCTTGGAACGCAAACCGACCAAGACCCGTTCCCCTTTCATTTCGATGATATTACACTTAAAAATTTGATTGGTGAGAACGGTGCAATCATCCGTCTGTGTCGGATACAAAACCGCAATATCGCCTTCGCGAAAATTGGCAAGCGGTGCAGTCATTTCTGTTTTTTCAAATATCAAATATGGCTCATCTTCACGTGAGTGATTTTCTATTATTTTTAAATGATTAATGATGTCAAAATTCTCTTGTTTTGATTTAAATGGACTACGCCAGAGAGCAGCCAAACCACCGGATTTATCATTTCCGTCAATGCCTGTTTTGGCGTAGCGATGTTCACGAGCAATGAAAGCAGTGAAGGAGAGAAAATAAGCGCGTTCCAATGCACTCATTCTACCTAAAACTTCCGAAAAATAATTGACATCTTTTTTGGTGAAGCCCGATGAGCGTACAAATTTTTCAGGCGTAATTCTATCCAAAATCGTACGCTCCGAGTAGTCGCGTTTATCCAGTCGAATGAGGTTTTCTTCCAGCGTAATTAATTGATTACGAACATTTAAAGCTTCATGTTGGAGCACGGCTTCGGGCGGTGCAAACTTCAATGGATTTTCTGCCAATTTGGAATATAAAATATACAAACCCGTCTTGGTCGCTTCACCATAAACGGAGCGCACCAACAAATCATACAACAGAGTTTGCGTATAATGACTCCCACTCAATCCATGCCGATTCGGACGAAAAGGACTGCCCGATTTGAGTTCGACGATAGCGTATTCATCCTGTTCGGGGTTGTTGTGCCAGATGTCGAGACGACCTTGCATTCCATATTTCTCCGAATAAAAACCCGGCTCTAAAAAGCAATGTTCGACTTCGACGGATTGCTCAGGCAGGGTTTCTTTGACGACTTGGCGTAAATGACTAAAATGTTGTCGCGCCTTGTGCGCCATGCCTCTGATTTCCTTGTCGTCATACATCGAATATTGCAGCGGCGAAAGGTGAAATGCTTGTTTGAATGTGGTAATAAAATCAGCTTCGGGGTCGGTCATCAATTCATCGAGGAGGTGATTAACAGCATTTCCCAACAAGATAGGCATGGAAGATGCAAAGGGCAAAAACTTTTTCATCAGATACAGAAGAGGCTCTGTACCAAAGGGTTGAAAACATTCCGAAACAGCAGTCACATCAAACAGCACATCCGGTTCGATGATAAAAATACGCGGCAGATATGTCCCGTCTTCCTCCACGAGTACATCCACGAGATTGAGTGTGACTTGATTGCGCCACACCGAATCTATTCGATGAATCGTTTGTTCAAATGCTTCATTGATACCCGGAATATTATAACGGACGAGAACAGGTTGAGTTTGTTCAGGATTGTCTTCACGAACGAGGAAAGCACGATTTTCATGGTCATTTTCTAAGACCACTACGCGGATTTTATCACGGTGTTTGACGATATTTAATGGAGTGCGTGTGAATACTTCTTTTTCGGGGAATATAGCGCGTAATTCATCGGGAATTTCAACCTCTGACATCTCCGCTACACACTCAGCCACGACTTGATAACAAGCACGATATTCATCATTTGTAAATGATTTCTCATAATAAAAAATCTCTTGACTCAAACGCCTGTAATGATGGATTTTCCATTGTAAATCATTGGAAATCTTGCGCTTGTGACACACATATGCAATGCGCGCAAAGTGTGTGGTAAAGTACAAGTTTTCATCCTGCGCCAATTGCAAAAAGAAATTGTTGAACCACTGATACAACTCGCTTACCGCATCGCGCGGCTCATCGTGAATGTTGTGTATTTTGAGGAAATATTTATATAATTCCGGTGCAAGATGATGTAACATGTAACGTAATACAGACATTCGCGTCTGTTGCGGCAAAGTTAATCAAATTCCAAATTCCAAATCCCAAAATTCAATTCAAACGTATTTCTGTAGAGTATTTTTTGGAATTTGGAGCTTGGGATTTGGAATTTGCTCAGGTTCTGAGTGTATTGCGGTAAGCGGTATTGATCAGGGTGGCAGAGGCTTCGAGTTTGCCTGTTTCGCCTGAAAAATAGCTGTATGAAATATGGTATTGGTCGATATAGGTGACGACGATTTTGCCATTGTTGGTGCAGTTGCTACGTCCTTGCCAAATGACTTCGATAAAGGTAGCACGATTGCGATTGTGGTGCAACATTTTCCATTCGCCGCTACAATCCATTGTAGGATAGCGCACGCCGAATTGGTTGTCTTCTACATCTAATATGATAGTCCATGATTGTGGAAAATCGAGTTGTAGTCCTACACCTTTCCATTCACCCTGCAACCAGTATAGGCTGGATAAAGGTGTCTTGTGGAATGAGGCACAACCAAATTCTACCGAAATCGTTAGGAGTAAAAGTATGGAAAATATGTATTTCATCTTTAGTAGAGTTTATTTGGTTTATTAGGTTTATTGAGTTCATTAGGTAGATAGTTTAGTTTTGCATAGCAAAACGAAAAGTCCTTATAAACTTAGTGAACTCAATAAACCTAATAAACTAAATAAAACCAATCACTCCGCCATAGCTGCCATCACTTTCTCCATTTTCTTACGCATCGCTCCTGCGCCGCCTGAATAATTATTGACAATAATAGAAAACGCCATCAATTTACCCGACTTACTTTTGACGTATCCTGTGTAACTTCGGACTTTATCCATGTAACCGCTTTTCGCTCGAAAATTTCCTGCTGCGCCTGTTCCTGCTAACATATTTTTCAATGAACCACTTTTTCCTGCAACGGATAGTGAAGCATTAAAATCCTTATAAATCGCGGGATTTTTGGCGACTTTTCGCATGATTTGTGCTAAGTGTTTTGTGGAAACGGCATTGCGTGGAGAAAGTCCGCTACCATCACGCATCACAAAGCCCGACATATCTACACCGCGCTCTGTCCAATAATTTTTAATCACCTCCAAACCCGCTTCGGTCGTGCCTTTCCCTTGTTTTTCTGCGCCCATTGTTTTGAGTAGACTTTCGCAGTATAAGTTAACACTTTTTACGTTGGCGCGCTCAACTATGTTGCGGAGTGGGGGAGAGGTATTGGTAAAAATAACGCGGCGTTTTTTGTTTTTATTTTCTTTGAAAACACGTTGTGAGGAAACACACATACCTGTATAAATGCCATTCTTTTCTAAGGTTTTGGCTAAATGGTAAGCGGCAAAATGAGCAGGTTCGGGTAGTGAGCCTTTGATGGTAAATGTTCCCGCTCCAATGGGTAATGTGCCGCGTATATAGCGTGTACGTGTGTAAGGTGCGCCGAAGATGTAAGCGTTATCCCCTGAATTGGCTCCTGCTGATTGCAACTCGTTGATGAATCGCATATCGGGCACATGTGGACGTGTAGCGGTAGCGCGCGGAGCTTGATTGAGTTTAGAAAATTGTTGAAAATCAAGATAATATAGGTTCTCGTGAATATTCAAACCATGTGCGCCGCCTGCGTAGTAATTACCCATATCTTCCCAAATCCAAGTACGTCCCGTAGCTGCTGTTTCAAAGAAAGAGGCATCGCCGACTACGTAACCTTCGATGCTTTTGATACCTGCACGTTTGACCGCATCCGCGAAGTTTTGCATCAATTCATCGAAACCTTTGACGCCTTCCATTTCGTGTGAAGCGAGGGTCGGGTCGCCGTAGCCTTTGATATAGAGATTGCCGCGAAGTGTACCGTCGGGAAGAATATTGCCATCGTATTCGAGCGTCGTTTTGAATTGATAATCAGCTCCTAATACGCCTAATGCCGTAGCGGTTGTCACTACCTTTAGAGAGGAAGCAGGGATAAGGGCTAAATCAGCATTATGCGCTGCAATAATTTTATTTTCATTGACATCAATCACACAGAAACCGAAACCTGCGTGTTTGAGGTCGGCATCATTGGCGAGTTGGGTGATGGCTTTTTGGAGTTGGTTTTGTGCGTTGATATTTCCCGCAAAAAAAGAAAGAAATACAAGGAATATAATTGGAATGCGAAGCATGATTTTTGTTATTTGTTATTCGTTGACTCGTTATTCGTGTATCATTCGTATCTTACAAACGAATACACAAATATACAATAAACGAGTCAACGAATCCACGAATTGGCGAATCACTAACGTATGGCTGCACACAATGAACTCGGTAAGCAAGGCGAATACCTCGCCCGACTTTTCCTACTAAAAAAAGGTTACGAGATTCTCGAAACTAATTGGACGGTAGGTAAGGCTGAAGTGGATTTGATTGCTCGAAAACGTGGTGTTATCATTTTCGTAGAAGTCAAGACAAGGCAAAACAGTGTGTTTGGCTACCCGGAAGAAGGTGTAACCGCCAAGAAGGAAAAACTAATGATGGAAGCCGCCGTTTTCTATACCCGCGAAATTGGGCATGAGGGCGAAATTCGCTTTGATATTATAGCGATTACGATAGAACCGGATATGGAAATTCGGCATTTTCGAGATGCATTTTTTCCGGTATGGTAAATGAGCTTGTTATGGCTTTTGTAATTTTAAACGAGCCTATAATGCTTCAATTACTTATGAATTGAAGCACTAAACAACCTCCAACTTCCCAAAATTCGCATCCACACCATCCTTCACATTCACTTTTTTGCCATCAACAATCACCTCATTCACAGTGAAAGGAAAACCATGAAATTCGAGTAAATATTTATTGAAACTTGGAGTGAAATCTCCTTCAATATGCTGCTCAATATTTAGGCGCGAATCTGCACCCGTTAATTTGAATTGAGACAAACGATACGCGCCGTTTTCGTAGGCAAATGTATCTTTATCATCCTCATAAAGCTCGCTCGTTTCTATGCCATTTTTATAATAAATATGTAGTGTGATTTCCTTGATTTCTTTTTCACCGACATATTGTTGAATAGGATAATTCGGGACTATCGCACCCGCCTTTACGAACATCGGAATTTGGTCAAGCGGACACTTAACGTCATATTCATTTCTACCTTTCAGTCTTTCATCCGTCCAGAAATTAAACCATTCACCATTAGGGAGATAAACCTTTCGACTGGTAGCTTTTTCCACTACCACAGGACACACCAATATCTGCGAACCACATAAAAACTCATGGTCTTTATCATTGATATTAGGCGCAGTTTGGTCGTAAAAAACAATCGGCGTGAGCATCGGTGTTCCTTCTTTATGATAACGATAAAACGCCGTATAAATGTAAGGTAATAACTGATACCGCAACTCCACAAACCGCTTAAATAAATGCGTACATTCTTCACTAAAAGACCAAGGTTCTTGGTCGCCATGATCGCCCGATGAATGGACGCGACAGAAGGGATGAAAAATACCCAATTGAATCCAACGCACCATCAATTCAGCCGTAGGTTGCTCAATAAAACCACCAATATCCGACCCCGCAAATGAGATACCTGATACCGCCAATCTTTGTGCCTGTACGCCAGCGAGCCAAAGGTGTTCCCAAGTAGCAATGTTGTCGCCTGTCCACACGCTGGTATAGCGTTGCAAACCTGAGTAGCCCGACCGCGTGATGATAAGTGTTCGCTTACCGTTGCGGTATTTTTTTACGCCTTTTGCGGTAGCGCGTGCCATTTGCATCCCATAGACGTTGTGTGCCTTTCGATGACTGGTTTGGTTGCCGTCATAATCGAATACTACATTATCGGGAAAGGTCTTGTTTTCGACCTCAAAAACGGCGGGTTCGTTCATGTCATTCCAGACACCTGCGATGCCGATTTCTTCGATAAGTTCTTGATACAAATCTGCCCACCAATCACGCACTTCGGGACGGGTAAAGTCGGGAAAATAACATTCGCCGGGCCACACCTTGCCTTCCACAAAAGGTCCGTCAGTGTGTCGGCAGAAATAGCCTTTTTCGAGGGCTTCCGTGAAAATCGGGTAGTTTT
Organism: Saprospiraceae bacterium; assembly: GCA_020628725.1. Taxonomy (GTDB): domain Bacteria; phylum Bacteroidota; class Bacteroidia; order Chitinophagales; family Saprospiraceae; genus JAHDEO01. Next base: position 35,598 of record JAHDEO010000002.1, on the reverse strand, counting down.
TATCCTTCTTGATACCGGGGTCAATAATCACCATCGTCTGAAAACCATCGGCTTTGAGGTCAGCGACCATACCTTTCGGGTCAGGAAATTTTTCCTTATCCCAAGTAAAGCAGCGAAAGCCGTCCATGTAGTCAATATCCAGATAAATGGCATCACAAGGGATTTGCAATTCGCGGAATTTAGTGGCAATTTCACGGACTTGTGATTCGGGATAATAACTCCATTTACACTGCTGAAAACCCAATGCCCACATGGGTGGCATATCGGGCGTACCCGTAAGGCGTGTGTAGCGTTCGCATACGTCAAGTAGCTGCGGACCTGCGACAAAGTAGTAATTCATCTCACCGCCTTGCGCCCAAAAACTCATTACATTCGCCCGTTCTTTTCCAAAATCAAAATACGAACGAAACGAATTATCAAAAAATATCCCGTAGCCGCGACCATCATGCAAACCATAGTAAAATGGGATGTTTTTGTATAGCGGGTCTGCGCCGCGCTGGTAACCGTATTCATCTGTGCCCCAATTCTGAAAACGTCCGCCACGTAAGTTGAAATCAACCGGTTTGTCGCCCAATCCATAAAATGCTTCGCCTGCCTGTATCCGCTTGGTCATTTGTACGATATAACCGCCATGTGCTTCGTTTTTTTCCCAATGAAAACCCTTTTCATCCTCGTTCAGCAATATGCCTTTGCTATCCAATACAGCAATACTGAAATGCTCTTTTGCTACACGACAAGTCAAATGCTCCGTATAAAGGAAAATATAATCTATGGATTCCTCCAAACGCACTTTTACATCCGTTTGCTCAAATTTAGGGTCGATGGCATAGGAAAAATCATTTTCAAAATACCCCTCAATCGCATACCGAAATCGCAAAATATGTTCATTGATAAAGTAAATACGTAGTATCAAATCATTTTCGCCGAAAAATTCGCAATAATTATCCTGCAATTGATAATTCACGATTTTTCCGGGATGCGATTCTTTTTCTGTGTAAGTAATTGTCGCGCTCACGATTTATTAAGTTTCGGGTTTCGGGTTTCGGGTTACGAGTTACTAAATGCACATAAAAAAGAGAATGTTAATAATTTTTGTAGCATATAATAACTCGCAACCCGTAACCCGCAACTCGTATTTAGAATTTAGTTAGTTAATAACGATGTTATCCGTATTTAATTTTATGATAAAACGGTTGACAAATCATTTATTTTGAATGAGAAAAACCCGTTGGATTTTACTTAAATTTACAAGGTGTAAACTCTACACTAAGGTAATTTTTTTACGGGAAAAACGCTACTAATTTTGACAATTCAAATGCAAGATATTAATTTCGTACATCCTGTACTGACGGTTTTAACCGCCAAGTATTATTTATTTTTATTTTTAAAAATTTGAAAATAAATAACTTATAAATTATTTTTCTACACACTTGACGGTTAAAACCGTCGGTACGGAATGCCAAAAATTAAAATTACTTATCATGTTTCAAAAATACCTGTTGAAAAATTCCAAAAAACAAATTCCAAATTCCAATTCTGCAATACTTGTTTTTACTTTTTTGTTAGTTGCAGGTCAAATTTTTGCTCAATGCCCGACCTGTACACCTGTGAGTCCGCCCGTACCCGGACTGGCAGACGATGCGCTATATATCAGTGATGTAATGGACGGCGTACAAGGCGATTATTATGAAGACCTGCTCACCTTCCGAATGCCGATTACTACGCAGCCGATTTGCGATGAATATCCGGGATTTATTCCTGAGGCTTTTTGCGGGTTGAGCATTGGGAGCGTAGAGATTGTTGACGTTGTTGGATTGCCGCAAGGTATTACGTACACCACTGACCAACCCGATGGTATGTACGATTTGCCTGATGAAAAAGACGGCTGCGCGACTATATGCGGCACACCACTTTTCCCCGGCGATTATGTGGTGACTATCATCGTGCGAGCTACTGTGTTGGGTATTTCGCAGACGACTTCTTTTGAACAGGATATGTTTATCACGCCGAAGGTCAGCACTAACGATGGTTTTACGGCAAATCCGGCAGCAGGTTGCGAAGGTTTGACGGTTGAGTTTACGAATAATGTGCCATCCGGTGGGAGTTCGGGCATTACATACTCATGGGATTTTGGTAATGGACTAAACTCTACTTCCGAAAACCCACCTTCACAAACTTACGATGAAGCCGGAACATACATTATTAGTTACGAAGCTGTAATTGATACGATGCCTTTGCAATTGGCGCAAGTCAATATTACCGAATCCGATTGTAATGATAATTTTGTGGTGACGGGATTGCCGGATTTTTTCATCAAGATTTTTGATGATAACGGCATGGAAATTTACACAACAGAACCTACGCCTGTGGAAGACCAAGGTCCGCCATTGACTATAGAGGTTGATCCGCCGATAGATTTGACCTTGCAGAATTATGTCTTACAAGTTTGGGATAAAGACCCTGCTTCGCTGAATAATGATGATTTTTGCGGCGAAATTAATTTCACGCCAATGGCAATGGGCAACTTGGTAGACGGCGAACTAACGGTTGATTTGACGATAAATGACTTTACAGAAGTCATCACTTCTACAGATACGATTGAGGTGTATGAAATTCCTTCAACACCAACGATTACAGGCGAAATGTTCTTTTGTCCTGATGAAACGGTAACGTTGGTTTCGAGTGCTTCAGAAGGTAATCAGTGGTACTTGGATGGCACGCTACTTTCAGGTGTAACAGGGCAAATATTTAATGCGGATACGCCGGGTGATTATTCAACAGTTGTTACGACGCCAGAGAATTGTGTTGCTGAATCAGAGGTCTTCACCATTACACATGATGCACCACAAACGCCTATCATTAGCATTCCCGGTGGAGAAACGGAGGTTTGTCCGGACGAATCTGTCACCCTTGTATCCGATGCCGCAAATAATCAATGGTATCTTGGCGGCTCCCCGATTCCGGGTGCCACAGAACAAAGCTATGAAGCAGATGAAGTTGGTGTTTATACTGTAGAAACGACTTCTATGACAGGTTGTGTGGCTATATCGTCATCGGTTACTTTGATGGAATGCACGACTACTACCACAAATCCATTTACCGAAAATCTCAGCCTTAATATTTATCCAAATCCTAATAACGGAACGTTTACTGTTTATTTTAATGTAGAAAAAATATCAAACGTGAACTTGCGTATGCGCGACCTTACAGGGCGAGTTGTATATGTACGTGAATTGAGTAATTTTTCAGGTGTTTTCCAAGAGGAAATTAGCGTGAATGACATAACGAAAGGTCTATATTTGTTGGAAATCGGAACTATAGATGGTGTTGGTTATGAGAAGATTTTGGTGCGGTAATACTTTGCAGATAGGAATGGATTAGTGTGACTGCCAGTTCTGAAATAAACTACACAAAAAATCAAATATCGCATTACTTATATCAATCTCTGCTGCTTTTTACCAAACATTAGTTAACTTTGCTTGATGTTTGTTGTCAGTATTTATGAATTAAACAAACTTTATCAATTAAATTACAAACCCATTTATACTTACTAAATACGAATAATGATGAACGCGAAAGTCGCCGGCATTGGATATTACGTTCCTGAAAGAATAGTTACGAATGAGGAGTTGACCAAAGTAATGGATACAACTAATGAGTGGATTGTCAAACGAACGGGAATAGAGGAACGCCGATACGCAAAAAAGCACAAAGAAACGACTTCTACATTGGGAGCCGAAGCTGCCAAAATCGCTATCGAACGCGCCGGATTGACGCCCGAAGATATTGATTTTATTGTGTTTGCAACTTTGAGTCCTGACTATTACTTTCCCGGTAGCGGTGTCTTGTTGCAGCGTCATTTGGGCATCAAAAATATCGGTTGTTTGGATATTCGGACGCAATGTACGGGCTTTATCTACGGGATTTCGATTGCCGACCAATATATCAAAACGGGTATGTACAAAAACGTTTTGGTCGTTGGTGCTGAAGTGCATTCGGCGGGTTTGGATTTTACGACACGCGGACGTAATGTGACAGTGATTTTCGGAGACGGTGCGGGAGCAGTTGTCTTGCAAGCCACAGAAGAGGAAAATAAAGGTATTCTTACAACGAATCTTCACGCTGACGGCGAGTATGCCGAGCATTTAGCATTCTATAATCCGGGTACACACGGCGGGGCGTTTTTGCCGGATCAAGGTGGTTTGGATTTTCCTGATGAGCCGGACTTGGGGGGAATGCACCTCACGCAGGAGATGCTCGACAAAGAAGCTATCTATCCGCATATGAACGGGCGTTACGTCTTCACACATGCCGTTGAGAAATTTCCTGCTGCGATTGAAGAAGCCTGTGAAGCGATAGGTTGTACTGCTGATGATATTAATATGCTCATTCCACACCAAGCGAATCTTCGTATCACACAAATGATTCAGCTCAAATTTGGTTTTGAAGATGAGCGTGTTTATAATAATATTCAAAAATACGGAAATACTACCGCCGCTTCTATTCCAATTGCGCTTTGCGAAGCATGGGAAAAGGGCTTGATAAAAGAAGGTGATTTGGTTTGTCTTGCGGCATTTGGTAGTGGATTCACATGGGGAGCAGCAATGATTCGCTGGTAGAAACTAATGAGTGAATTTTGAATTTTAAATGAATGAATATTTCTAACGTATCATTTTTTTATTAAAACGAAAATATTAGCGAATCATCTTATTGATGTATTTAAAATATTCACTCATTCAAAATTCAAAATTCACTCATTCCTATTTAAGCATTTCAACATTTAAGCATTGAATTACGAGGAAGCAATAACAGAGTTGCAAAGTATCGTTGATGGTCTTGAAAATGAGACAATTGGCATGGATGAGTTGTCCGAAAAGATGAAACGGGCAACAGAGTTGATTCAATATTGTAAAGGGAAATTACACAAAACGCGGGAGGAGTTGGAAAATACAGAATATCAAGTACCGAATTCTAAAGAAATTTGATTGGAATAGGTTCAAATTGGGATTTGGAATTTGTCTTTTGGAATTTTTTCAAGTTGTTCGCAACTTGAATTAGAAATAACAATTTTCGCATAATGGTGTTTAAATATGTAGTATGTGATTAGTTTTTGCGAGGCAAAAAACAAATTACAAATATCGAACTATCCGGTTATCAATCTCCGAATCACCAATTTTGGCACACTTTTGTATCTTATCCACCGATGAAAAGAAATTACCTCATTATTGGTTTGGTCTTGCTGACGATGAGCGCACAAGCGCAGCTTCGTCTCAACAATCCTTCTTTTGAAGCTCCTCCAAAAGATGCTACAATGCCGCCCGGTTGGGTAGGTTGTGGCATGTATACGACACCGGACATCATGCCCGGCAATAACGAATATGGACAACCTATATGGGACGTCACGCACCGCCCCGTAGATGGTGCAACCTATGTGGGACTCATCACTCGTGAAGATAATACATGGGAATATATCGGTCAAAAACTCACCAAACCACTCAAAAGTCGTCATTGCTATATGTTTTCGGTTGATTTAGCCGCATCTCCCTTTTATGCGGGATATAATACGCCTATTCGACTGCGAATTTGGTTGGGTAATGACCAATGCGACAAGACCGAACTTATTGTAGAAACTCCAACTATCAAACACTACGAATGGAAAAACTATCAATTCGTTTTTTCTGTTGACAAAAGTTATTCTTACATCATATTTGAAGCTACTTACGCGGATGGAACAGAATATCCGTATCGAGGCAATTTGCTAATGGATAACATTTCCTTGATTACAGATTGCGACCGCGCGTAGTTAGTAGAAGCCAGAAGTCAGAACATTTCATTGTCAGAGGTCAGAAAAACAGTAAACCCCTCTGACTTCTGACAGCGTGCGGTCTGACTTCTGACATCTTTAAACACCATGAAGTACAATATCGAGTGGGTCAAAGAACAATACGACTCACATCCTAACCTCAAATACATTTTCTTCTGGGGGCATCGCCCAAATCCTGACGGTAGTATTGGTAAAAGCTGTTTTAGCCAATGGTGGGAAAGTCCATTTGAGCACGAAAATCTTACTTTCAAAACTGCCGAACACTGGATGATGTGTCAAAAAGCAGTTTTATTTGATGATATGGAAATTGCCGCACGCATTCCTGATGTACGCACACCTGCAGAGGCGAAGAAATTGGGGCGGCAAGTGAAAAATTTTGATGAGGCATTGTGGATGAAGCATCGAAATGAAATTGTAATACAAGGGAATTATCTCAAATTCAACCAACACGAGGACCTTTGTGATTTTCTATTAAAAACGGGTACACGCGTACTTGTAGAAGCGAGTCCCGTAGATAATATTTGGGGCATCGGACTACCACAAGATGCCGATAATATCCGTGACCCACACACATGGGAAGGCTTGAATTTACTGGGATTTGCTCTGATGGAAGTGCGGGATAGATTATCAGAAGAAGAATAATCAGGAAAGCAAATTTATTTTTTTGCGTTCCTAAATCAGTTGATAGTCAATCATAAATTTTGCTACATTTCACGTTTCGCTATGGACTATTGACTACCAACTATCGACTCTAAGTTCAACTTTTTCACAACAACCATAGATTTATTTCGTTTTATTTTGTAAATTTAATGAATGAATTTTGAATGAAAGAGTGAACGAACCTGATTTGAACTGACGCTATTTAAAATTCATGTTTACATAAAAATTCATCATTTTTATTATGAAAAAAATATTATGTAAAATATGTTTTTTAGCTCTATTGGTATGCTTTAATGCAATACTTTGGGCGCAGGAAAATCAGACAAATGATATATCTCCCTCCAAGGAATTTTTCCTCACCATTTCTCCGCATACATTAGGGACGTCGATTGCTTTGGATTATGGATTTATCGGGAATAGATTGACACATGCAGTCCATCTTGAAATGACTACATTGAGACATTCTAAGGAAGTGCGCCAGCGTACGTCTGTGGGAGGAGTTGGTGGTTCATTGGCGAGCGTTTCCAATAGTTTTGTATATGGCAAACAAAATCAGTTTTACGGCGTTCACATAGGATATAGTGGAAAATTTCATTTTTCAAGAAAAGCAAATAGTCAAGGTGTTGCTGTGAGTGCATCGTATGCGGCAGGTCCTTCATTGGGCTTGATAAGACCCTATTATATTGACTTGCGAGTGAGTCCTGAGGATGTAATTCCGCAAACTTATACAGAAGAAAATGCGGTTATTTTTCTCGACTTGGCGCGTATTTCAGGTGCATCAGGTTTGGGATATGGTTGGGATGAGTTGAGTTATGTAGCAGGTGGATTTCTGAAATTTGGGTTGAATTTTGAATGGGGACATGTGCCCCGCCTTATCAAAGCGGTAGATGTCGGTGTCACACTAAATATGTATGTCAAAGAAATTCCTATTATGGTGATAGCCGATAATCAAGCGATTTTCCCTACCTTGTACGCTGCTTTTCAAATTGGTAAGAGAAGTTGAATTGATGTGTTGACGAGTTGATGAATTGACGGTATTTACTTGATTCATCAACTCGTGAACACATCAACTCGTCAACACAACAAACAATGATAGATTTACCGGTAGTCAAAAAAGAGGAACGTCGGCACAAGCCCGACTGGTTGCGCGTCAAATTGCCGATGGGTGAGACGTACCGTAACGTCCGCAGTATTGTGGATGAATATAAGTTGCATACCATTTGCCAAAGTGGGCATTGCCCGAACATGGGAGAATGCTGGGGTGCAGGTACAGCAACATTTATGATTTTGGGAAATACTTGTACGCGCTCCTGCTCGTTTTGTGCAGTAAAAACAGGACGTCCGAATGAGTACGATGAAGACGAACCACGTCGCGTAGCCGAGGCGATTGAGTTGATGAAAGTCAAACATGCGGTCATCACCTCCGTGAATCGCGATGAATTGAAAGATAGAGGCGCAGCCATTTGGCACGCAACGGTACGTGATGTAAAGGAACGCTGCCCTGACACGACAATTGAGACGCTCATCCCTGATGTGCGTGGCAATTGGGAAGCACTCGAAACGATGATTAGCGCGGGGCAAGAAGTCGTATCGCACAATATGGAGACAGTCAAAAGTCTCTATCGGAAAGTGCGTCCTCAAGCCAAATACCAACGCAGTCTCGAACAAATCCAACGCACAAAAGATTACGGCAAACGCACCAAATCCGGCATCATGGTCGGCTTAGGCGAAACGGACGAGGAAGTATTTGAAATCATGGACGACTTGGTTGCTCATGGTTGCGACGTACTCACCATCGGGCAATATCTCCAACCTACCAAGCTGCATTTAAATGTAGAAAAATTCGTACATCCCGATACTTTTGCCATGTACAAAGAAGTCGGGCTAAGTAAAGGATTTGATTATGTAGAAAGCGGACCATTGGTGCGTTCTTCTTATCATGCGGAAAAACATATTTGATTTTTGATTCAATGATTTTTGATTTTTGATTAAATTTTGCGAAGCAAAATTCCTGTTATTTCGCGTAGCGAAGTTTAGGAACGCGACAAAAATAACTTTACCATCTTGGCTGCTTCTTTTGCACTTATTTTCCGCCTTGAAATCAGTTATTTATCCAGATAAACGCCCTCTTTCAAGACGAAAACTAAGCACAAAATAACCTACCCAAGTTGGTAAACTTATTTATCTCGCGTTCCTTAATCAAAAATCACTGAATTAAAAATCAAAAATTCCTCACCATTCTGTAAATACACCAATAGCCAATGAGGGAGATTGTGGGACTTGATGTCCTGCGAAAGCAGCGAGTGTCGTAGAAGCCGTCAAGCCGAGTTTATCATTAAACTTATACAATAATTTGATACCGAGCGATGCCCATGCTTGGTCATTTACATAGAAGCCGGACTCGCGATAACTCATAATATCCATGCGATTACCATCTTCAAAAGATTGGTAGACATCAAAAAATAGCATCGCCCAAAACGGCTCGAAAGGATTATAACCGCCTTCAAGACCTACATTCCAAAAGGTGCTGTATTCGTTTGTACGAAATCCTACACCGCCATATCCATAAATATAGCCTTTACCCAAGCCACCGCCGACACTCAAACTTGGTTGTATAGTCCAAGCATCGTATCCGGTGCGAAGCCCTGTTGCGTCGTCTTGACTTCTTGTAGGCAGTTCGGCTAATAGCTGTCCCGCAAGACGCACACCTTCAGTGAGAATACCCTGACGCACAGCAAGTCTTATATTTCCTAAACCTGCAAGTGTACCCGCTTCGAGAGGTGATGGATTGACATTTGGCTCAGAAGCATTCAATACTTTGAAAGGTGCATCCAACACAATAGTTGTGTTTTCTAAGATACCGTATTCGACATAAATCTGTGCGCCAATTTCCGTGTAACTTTGGTCGGAAATTCTGGATGCATCTTCAAAATCTTTTGTAAAAAAAGAGTTATAAGTTGGAATGGACATAAAAGATAATTGACCAAAACCACCACCTTTTTCCTGTGTCCACGGGCTTTGTGCTTGTAGTGAAATAGAAGATAACAGCAAAACCAGAATTGGGATGAAACGATTCATATGAAATATTTTTTTTGAATATCCTTTGTTCAAAGATAAGGTTTTTTTAGAGAATAATGGTCAAGCATAGAGTTTATTGAGTTTATAAGTTGACTTGCGAAAAATACTAATCACTTAATAAACTCCCATTTTCCTACCTTACCCAGATATGAGTTTAAAGATTTTGGGACAGGCTATTTTTTAAAACTCATTCCACCGAAAAAACTGCAACACATCATTATTATTTGCGACGATGATGAGTCGTCCGTTTTGAGTGTTGAGGGTGGCGATATGTTTGCTGTCTTTGCCGAGACTAAAACCGCTTTGGGCGTAGGGCAGGACTTGGTAGCTGCCGTCTTTATTGCCCAGTAATACATGCCCGTAACTCGCATCGTTGCGGGGCGTTTCGACTTCTGAGGAGAATAAATTGCCCGCTAATAATAAGTCGGTATAGCCGTCCGCGTTGAAATCTTCGGCGATGATGCCGTTGACGGAGGAGAGTTGGGCTTCGTTGGGGAGGTTTTGGAGGTCAAATCGGGCTGCGCCTTGATTGAGGAGGAGGCTACTGGCAAAATTTTTAGCTTGCAGATGATAAGATTTTTTCAAATCCTGTGCCGTATAAACATCTTCGAGCGTAGCATCCGCAAAGCTGTTATAATCTTTGTATTTGTATTTTATGGTCGGAATTTGCTCGGACGAACACTGCCTTCCGCGCAAAGGATATTGTACGCCATCCTCATAAAAACCCAAGACAATATCGAGTTTTCCGTTTTTGTCATAATCATTGGCATAGACATCGAAAGAGGCTTCCGCGCTGGCTTGGTATTTATAATTTAAGCCCAAATTTCCGGCGATTAAATCCGGCTTTCCGTCCTTATTGAGGTCATTCGCCAAGATGCTGTACCACCAACCCGTTGATTGCTCCAAGCCATAATCGGCGGTTTTATCCACCAATTTTCCGTCGCGGTTTTGCAGAAAAGTAATGGGCATCCATTCGCCTACAATCACCAAATCCAAGTCCTCATCGCCGTCAAAATCAAGCCATGCGCCGTCCGTGACCAAGCCCGCTTGGGTGAGCATGGGCGCGACGGCTTCCGTAGCATCCGTGAATTTTAATTGACCGGATTCGGTGAGTTCATTTTTTAATATATAACTTTTCGCCGGATTCGGATAAGACTGCGGAACGATGCGCCCACCTACAAATACATCCATATCGCCATCCCCGTCATAGTCCGCAAATCTGACCCGCGAACCACTCGCACGCATCGTGGGCAGGGCATTTTCCGTTTTTTCAAAATTGCCTTTTCCGGTATTCAGATACAATCGGTCTTGATAATTCGGGTCATTGGCTTTGCTTTCATTGCCGCCACTGACGACGTACAAATCCATATCGCCGTCCTTATCCGCATCAAAAAAAGTCGCGCCGATGTCTTCGTAATTGGCATCGCTTTCCCATACATTCTGACTGATTGGTTCAAAGGTCGTTTCATTTTTCTGCAAGTACAAAACTCCCGCATGCCCCTTCGCACCACCAACATAAAAATCATCCAATCCATCCCCATTCACATCCGCAACGGCTAAAGCGGGACCGTTCATAGAGTAGCGATGCGGCAAGAGGATTTCGTATTGATAATCGTCAAAATTATTTTCTTTGTGTCGGTAATTAATCGCAATTTTATCTGTGATATTTGTAAAAAGACGATTCGCGGACGCGGTTTGTTTTTGGGAAATGTTTTTTGCATTTTTATAATAAATATTTAATAATTGATTGGCTGAAATATCCTCTAAAATTTCCCTTTTACCATCCTGCCAAATCACCTCCAATTTATCTACTTTCGTTCTCTCTCCTAATCCAAAATGAACAATCGGTTCTACGGAAGATTGAAAACCGCGCGTCAGCGTCAATTCCTGATATTGAATTTGTTCGCCAAGATGCAGGGTTAATTTTGTGCCTAAGCCTTGCGGATTTTTCGCGCTGCCTTTAAGTTGGATTCTCAGGAAATTTCCCTGCCCGTTTTCTACCGTATGATTTTTAAAAATAATCGCCTCGGCATCAATATTATTAATGACCATTTCAAGGTCGCCGTCATTATCCAAATCAGCATAACTCGCGCCATTGGAGAAGCCTTCAAAACTTAATCCCCAGTCTTTTATCACCGACTGAAAGGTCAAATCACCGTTATTTTTAAAAGCATAATTATCAACGGCTTGTGAGGGAATGTTGAGCGATTTTTCGAGTTGATTGATTTTTTTTCTTTGGGAATAAGGCATTTTATCAATCTTATCAAAATAGTCTTTATTATTAATATCTCTCCGAGTACCATTGGTCACAAAAACGTCTTTCCAGCCGTCATTATCCAAATCCGCCAACAGTCCCGCCCAACTCCAATCGGTAGAAGACATGCCCGTAATCCGCGCAATATCACTGAAATGAGGCAGCCCGTTTTCGAGTACGCCATTATTCAATTGTACCGCATTTTGCATGTATTGATAATGCATTCCGTAATTGACCATTTCCCAAAAACGGGGAATGTCCATACTCGCCATATTTGCTTTATTTCTTTGGTTGTCTGCGGGGGTCATATCCATTTGAATGATGTCGAGTAAGCCGTCATTATTGAGGTCGCCGGCATCCGTTCCCATGCCAAAGTAGGCGGTGTGTTGCGTGACCGTTTTGCCATGTTCGCTAAACGTACCATCGCCATTATTGAAATAAAATAAATCGGGGGTTGCAAAGTCATTCGACACATAAATATCCTGCCAGCCATCCTGATTGAAGTCGCCCGCAGTGGCATTGAGCGATAAACCGAAATTGCTGATTCCGGCGGCTTCCGTTACGTCTTTGAACTTGCCTTTGCCATCGTTTTGATAGAGTTTGTCTGATTTTTCGGGTAATTTTTCTTTAATAAAAATCGCATACGAATAATTGGGCGTTTTAAATCCCGTCGGTGGATAATTGGCTAAGTATAAATCCAAATCACCATCATTATCATAATCGAAAAAAGTGCCTTGTGTGGTGTTGCCCTCGTCAGCCACGCCTCTCACTTCGGCTTCTTCTTTGAAAACAGGCAAACCCTTATCGTCCAATCCTTGATTAATGTATAATTGGTTTTTTGTGTCGGTAAATTTCCCGGAAACACTCACATAAATATCCATCCAGCCATCTGCATTGACATCTGCCATTGTCACGCCTGTTACCCATCTGTCGTCGCTCGTTACGCCTGCTTGTTGGCTGATGTCTTCAAATTTTAAATCGCCTTTATTCAGATATAATTTATTTTCGACCATATTTCCGGTGAAATAAATGTCCTGCAATCCGTCATTATTGACATCGCCGATAGCGACTCCGCCGCCCATATAAAGGTATGGATAGGTAAAATAATTGACCTTAGAATCTTCCGTCAGGTTATTGGCGAATTGAATACCGGATTGTTTGGCGGAAAGTGGGGAGAAGATTTTTGTGTTGGTAGTTGCTTGTTCGGTATCTTGGACGCAGGAGGATAGGATGACTGATAAAATTATGGAGGGCAGTGCAAAACCTATAAGGTTTTTGGAAACCTTATAGGTTTGAGCGTGGGTAGAAATTTTCGAAGTATCTGAAAAGATTAGGAATGGTATTTTTCTCATGTGGCGATTATTCCATAGATGGATTTTTCATAAAAATGATTTCATTGCTTTGTTATCCCTTCTAAATGATGCGTTTAAACATCTTCACCGAGTCGTCGCTTCAATTTTTCAGGACCGCTATTAACATGTAAAACAGCAACAATGACCACTCGCATATACGAAGTGCGGTCATCAATTCGATAAAATGCCAAATAAGGAAAACGCTTCATTTGGAACCGACGAAATTCACCGTAAACGACTTGATATATTTTTGGATTATTTTCAATGTATGTGAATTCGTCATAAAATTCGATGAGGAAATCAATGCCAAGCCCTTCTTTTTTAGATTCATACCAAGCAACAGCATCGTCCAAATCAAGTCGGGCAGCGGGCGTTGTGACGACATCATACTTTTCCATATTTCTGTATCAGTTCATCCTTTACGACTTTCAATGGAATAGCGCTATCAGGATTTTCCAAATAGTCTTGATAACGTTGGTCTAATTCGGTCTTGACTTCGTCTGAAAGTTCGTTATCGTTAAGGTTATTTTTAAATATCAAAAAATCCACATAATCAGCGACTTGTGGGAGTAACTCGTCCGGCAAGGCTTCTATTTTTTGATATAATTGTTGTGTATTAACCATGACAATTTATTTATCGGCTAATTTACGAAATAATAATGGAAGTCGCAATATTGTACAGGCGAATTCATTCGTCATGTGTAGTATGTCTATTGTTTGTAATTCACTTAAAATAAATGTTTTACAAATTTAATTTATTTTTACATGTCGATTGAAATCGCCTGTACAATAAAAAATGGTCTGACAACATGATGAGTTGTCAGACCATTTATTAGCAAATCCCAAATTCTAAGCACCAAATTCCAATAAAATATCATATAGAATACGTGTGAATTGGAATTTGGAATTTGTTTTTTGGAATTTTTCTTAATACCCCGGATTTTGTTTCAAAATATCTGCTCCCAGCAAATCTATTTCATTTTGCGGAATCGGCAAATATTCATTTTTACCTGATGTGAATGAACTACCATTGAACGATGAATTAATCAAAACGGTATTTTCAACAGCCAAATAGTTATTCAAAACACTTTCGGCAACACCCCATCTGACCAAGTCATACATACGATGTCCTTCTCCTGAAAGCTCTAATTTACGCTCCATTCTCAACGCCATTCTTGCCATGTCCTGACTGCCAAAAGATGTGTAAGGTTCTATCACATAATTAGCGGCAGGCATATCGCCATCCATAATCATAGAATTTTTAGCTCTTTCTCTTACGATATTGATTAAATCCATACCGGCATCAAGGTTGCCCAACTCAATCTCACATTCTGCTGCCCATAAAAGTACATCTGAATAACGAATGACATTATAATTGACCGTAGTATAGCCCGGCGTCCAAGAACTACCGTCATTATTACCTGCTACATCTCTGTAATAGATAAACTTCTTAGGAGAATAAGGTCCACCATAAGGTTGGTCACGTATCCAGTCTCTACCCGGATGATTGCCCCAATCTAAGTAAGGAATACCTCTGCGACCAATAGAATGGTCGAGTCTTGGGTCCAAGTTACCTGCATCCGGCGTAAAAGAATCGGCACTAAAAACACCTTGGTCAGTTACCAAAGCATTGCCTGCGTCATTGTATGAACCATCCAGTAATGGAAGCCCATCTGCACCTGTACGGAAGCTATTCGCCAGTTCGATACTTGGCTGGAAAAATCCGCAGCATCCGCCCGGTCTGTCACCACCTCCATGAGGGAAATTTAAGACCTGTCCCGGATTGGCATTATTGACAGAGCCGGTTCCGGCAGCCGCTTGAACTGCAAAGACAGACTCTTTGCTATTGTCATTAGGTGCGAAGAAAGCATCGGCATAATTGTCATTTAAGCCATAAGGCTCTCCACTGGCGGTAACGCCATTTGCGATGACATCATCAAGTACCGCTTTAGCCTCGGCATATTTACCTTGAAATAATAAAGTCTTTGCATAATAGGCACCTGCCGCCCATTTGTTGGCTCTACCTGCGTCACTTTGTGTTCCGGGCAGGTTGTCATAGCCAAATTTGAAATCAGCTTCGATGAAACTCCACAAATCAGAATCATTACCAACAGCCGTGACTTCATCCCAGTTTTCATCTACATAAGGTGTATTATTAAAGTTCTTTTTCAAACCAAAATAATAATGTCCTCTTAAAAACCTCGCCTCGCCTTGCAAGCGGGTAGCATCATCAGCCCCGATAGTGGTAGAGTTACCCAATAATTTTAAAGTGGCATTGGCACGCGCTATCCCTTCATAGTTTGTCCTGTATTTTTCCAATACAGAACCATTATTGGTTTGTGTGCTATAGGCTTGAATTTCGTTGACTTGCGATTGGTCACCTTCGTTGGTGCCTTTATTGGCATCTCCTCCAAGTACGCTTCCCCAAAACCAGTTGGTCGCATCGCTGTAAAAGCCGCCTCTGCCCAAAAGCATGGAGTAAGACGCAATTAAAGTACCTTCGACGCCCGCTAAAGTAGATAGCTCCGTATCACTCAATGAGCCGGTTGGTGCGACATCTAAAAACTCATCCCTACATGCCGTCAATAATATCACGATGGCGAGTATTGGAAGAAATATATATTTTATTTTTTTCATTTTAATTATTTTTTTAATTTAAACCACTAAGTTCACTAAAAACACGAAGACCAAACTAACGCGAAAGTTCACTAAAAACTCTATAAAACACTGTAAAATAATTTTTTAGTTGCCTTAGAGGCTGTTTAAAATTATTTGTATTGCGACTATGAAACGTCTTTTTCGCCCATACTTCAGCTATTTTTCGTCATGTAGCTCGGCTATAATCCTCAAAATGAGCTTCATCTGGACAAAAAATACATTTCATATTCATCAAAAAAATAATTTTAAACAGCCTCTTAGTTTTCTTTTTGCGTTAATTGAGTTTTAGTGTTCTTAGTGCGCTTCGTGGTTCAAAAAAAGTTTCTAAGCATATCAAATTTTCTATTCAATTTAAAATCCGGCTCTTACGCCAAATGTAAAGCTGCGTGTGATAGGAATATTCCCCAAATCAATTCCAAAGTTGGTATCGGCTGAACCACCTACACTTGGGTCTAGACCTTCATATCCTGTGATGGTAAATAAGTTGTTGACACTTGCCGTAAATTTAATGTCTCTCATTTTTATGCCATCGGTAATATGTTTAGGTAAAGCATAAGAAAGCGTCAAGTTTTGCAATCTGAAATAAGAACCATCTTCTACGTAGAAGGAATTGGATTGTGTATTTGTACTGAAATTAGAAACGTTTTCAAAAATTGGAATACTACCGTTTGGATTGTTAAAAGACCAAGAATCTTTCACGCGTTCGCTAATGGCAGCACCCGGGAATAGCGGGTAGAAATCCGTAAATAATTTTGAAATATTATAGATTTCATTGCCGATAGAAGCAAAAGAATACATTTCCAATCCAAAGTTTTGATAATTCAGCTTAACAGTCAAACCACCTGTGAAATCAGGAATAGGATTTCCGATATTCGTTCTATCCGCGAGGTCAATGATACCATCCGGCACACCGGTTAGATTTCCATTTTCATCAAAGCTATCAATGTCAGAAAATTTGAAACGACCGGGAGCAGCACCATCTTGTGTGGCGTGAGCATCCACTTCAGCTTGATCAGCAAATATACCTTCTACTTGGAAGCCATAAAAAGCCGAAAGTGGCTGACCTACCTGATTCAATACAGGCGTGATACCACGATAGGATGAGCTTCTATTTGGTAAATTTTCAATACCATCGGAAAGCTCTACGATTTCATTGTTTAAGAAACCACCTGTTAGTGCGACTTCATATCTTAGTTTATTACCACCTTTATTAATGACAGTAAAATCTACCCCTCTGTTTCTCATTTTACCTACATTGACAAAAGGCGCGGCTGCGAATGAACCCGTCATCACAGTTACCGGCTGTTGGAATAGTAGGTCTTCAGTATCTTTTACCCAAAATTCAACGCCTATATCCCATTTACCATCTAACATCAAGGCATCAAGACCGATATTACGCGTAATCGCTCTTTCCCATTTTGCAAATGGGTTTCCAATACGCGATCTGTAAAATCCTTGCTCGGCACTTGAGTTAGTACCACCTATGTCATAACTGGATGCACCAATGCTGGTAGCGTAAAGACTAAACTGATTGTTAGGGTCAACATTGTTAGAATTACCCATGATACCATATCCTGCACGCAATTTCAAGTCGTCCAAGAAGGGTATATCACTCATGAATTTCTCAGAAGACAGCCTCCAAGCCACCGATACTGCCGGAAATATCCCGTAGCGATTTTCGCTACCAAAACGAGAAGAACCATCGCGACGAGCAACTACAGAGACGATGTATTTATCTTGCAAATCAAAGTTGACTCTACCGAAGTATGAAGCAAAGTTGACACCATCTCCGTGACCACCGCCTACTACCTGACTTCCTACAGTAGATATGCCTACAAATTCTACTGATTGGGAGAATGGATTAATACCGGAAGCTCCCATTCCTCTACCTGCGCCAAAGTTCAAAGCCTCTTGTCCGATCAAAATATCTGCACTACCAAGCCCAAAATCGAGGCTGTAATTAGCCGTATTCGTCCAAACCCAATTTCTGTAAAAATTAGAGGCTTGATTAAAAGCAAAAGAAGAATTATTTTCAGAATTTTCATATTGACGGCGCGTATATGCCCAAGAATGAGTAGAACCATAATCACCACCAAAGTTAGTACGGAAGGTCAAATTCTCAATCGGTTCTAACTCTAAATATAGATTTCCAAAAATTGCAGTTTGGAAGTTGCGGTTGTTCTGTTGTCCATCAAGCGTTGCTACAGGATTACGACCATTATTGAACCCACCTACGGAAGTACCGGCATAGCCTCCAAACTCATCATATACAGGAATAATAGAAGGCATTCTGGATGCTGTTAAGACCACATTTTCATCATCAGAAGAGCCGCTACCTCCATCAGATCCGAAGATATCAGCTGAACGATAAAAGGTTTGAATATTTTGCCCGATTCTCAAACTTGGTAAAAGGTCAAACTCACTATTTACTCTTAAAGAATATCTGGAAAAATCCTGATGCAGTAAAATACCATCCTGCTCTTGCATACCCAATCCGACGTAATAACGACTATTCACGCCTCCACCGGAAAAGCCGAGGTGGTGACGATGAAGCATGGCTGTACGAGTGATCGCATCATACCAGTCAGTTCCTTCTCCGGTAGCCGCTTTCACTACCTGATAAACAGACCCGGCTTCGGGATCTACATTATAAGCGTCTACATGATCTGCAAGATTTACGCTACCTGTAACAGCTTTGTCAGGTCCGACCAAAAGGTAATCCGGCAAAACAGGCGTTGCACCTGCACCAAATTGTTCATGCTGATAAACAGGTGTTTCACCGGCTTGAATAGCGGCATTTTCTATCGCTTTCCAAGTCCAGTTGGCGTGGTCCTGCGGATTCATAATTGGTGGTGATTGACCGGGGTCGGTAGCTCCAATCATACCATTATAGGTGACTTCCATAGGACGTTTTTCTTTTTTCCCTTTTTTAGTCGTGTAAACGATGACACCACTCGCTGCACGCGCACCATATATAGATGCCGCAGTCGCATCCTTCAAAACGGTGACAGTTTCAATGTCATCCGGATTGAGGAAATTGGTACTGGTTGTCGGAACACCATCTATCACATAAAGCGGTTCGTTACCGCCTAAAGCACCATAACCTCTTACCCTTATCTGACTGGTCGTACCGGGCTGACCATTGGAAATGACCGTTACCCCGGAAACTCTACCTTGTAGTTGTTGCTCTACATCTCCGGAAGGAACCGCAGTCAAATCAGAAGCTTTGACGGTAGAAACAGATCCGGGCGTATTTCGTCGCCTGTCTATCGAATATCCCGTTACAACGACTTCTACGAGGTCTTCGGCATCAGTCAGTAAGCCTACATTGAGCGTACCGTCGTCACCGACCGTTAGTCTTTGTGTGGCAAAACCGGCATAGGAAAATTCCAACGTCTCACCTTTAGAGGCTTGAATGCTGTAATTTCCATCAATATCGGTAACGGTACCATTTGTGGTACCTGCTACTACAACCGTTACACCGATAAGTCCTTGTCCGGCATCATCGGTGACTGTACCGGAAACTGTGCTTTGTGCCGAAAGCCCCACACAAAACAGGGAAAAGACTAACATAGCAGTAGCGTGCCGGATAGTCTTTTCTAAAAAAGTATAGTACTTTACTTTTCTCATAGTTAATAGTTTTCTTTAATAATTTGATGTCAAATAATAAGACAAAATTGTAAACCTATATTTTATCTTATTATTTACAATAGTGTAATCTTAACACTAAGATAAGAAGTTATATATCAGAAAACAAAACGAAAAGCAATAAATAACAGAAAAAAAGTAATGTTAAGTTTGTGGTTCTGTTTTTTCTTAGAAGAAAATACTGTTGCGGTTATGACGATACACAAAAAAGTAGCTTATTCTTCTTTAAAAACCGTAAATGTTCTTTCCAATTCCAATGCTTCAACATATTCTAATTCAAGTCGTGGACAACTTGAAAAGGTCCAAAATCCAAATCCCAATTTTGAAGTGTTTTATCAGTATTTTATTGGTATTTGGTGCAACATCTTACAAAACAAAAAACTCGCGCTCCGAAGCCTAAGCCCGAAACACGAGTTCTGTTTTACAAAATAACCAAGCCAAACACAAGTTCAATTTGAACCTGTGCCTGAGCTTGTATCTTTCATCAATCTAATTTCACAAACGGCATCGTCTGTGAACGCCAATCATTACCCTGTACTGTAATCAAGTAGGTCGCTGATGGCAGTCTACTTGGGTCAACAGTGATGAGGTTTGTACCTTCAAATATCGTGAATGGTACGTGCATCATCGTTCTGCCGAGCATATCTCTGACAATAACTTGTGCGTCTTCGTGGTCAACATTGCTGTTGAAACGGATATTCACTACACCATTGTGTACCGGATTCGGGAATATATCAGAGATGGATACGCCACCCGCTGTACACGTTGATTGTATCGTCAAGACTTCAGAGTAAGTCACTGTACCGTCAATCTCTACGATTCGTAAACGGTAGTAATTAATCTCGCTTAATCTCGTATCCACAAAACTGTAATCCTGTGGTACATCCGAATCACCTGCGGCATTCACTCTGCCTATTTCGGAGAATGTAGTACCATCTGTACTTTCCTCCACCTCGAAATGACTGATACCTTGTTCGGTTGCTGTACCCCATGTGAGTATCGCTTCGCAGTCCTGTTCTGTACCTTTGAAATATGTCAATTCAAGCGGCAAGATACATGGCACTATTTCTACTTCAATCGGGAATTCAGCCACACAGAATTCTCCATCGCTTACTGCAAGTGTGTATGTACCTGCATTGATGGTGTCTGCTGCGATAATGACCGGATTCATGTTCAATGAGCTAAATCCATTCGGACCAGTCCATTCGTAATTGAACGCCGCCGGGTCGCCGAGTACATTTGCATTGAGGAAGAGGTTATCACCGACACAGTTGCCTTCTGCTTGTGGGAATGCTGAGATAGCACACGCCAAATCTGCCGTAGGTATTTCTTCAATGTCGTGGTCGTCTTCGTCGTTACCATTTTGTCCGTCTCCGAAGATTTCGTTGTCATCTACAGGACCATCATTGGTGTTGTCATTATCCGGCGTAGAATCCACATCAATCGGATGGTTGCCATTGGTATCTTCGGCATCGCTGATTTCTGCGTAGTTGGTAATAATACCATTTGATACATCATTGACAATGAATCGAATGTGTACTAAACCTCTATCGCCCGGAGCTATTGGCGTAGGATGTACGTAAGTCGCTTCTGTTGCGCTTATCTGTGTCCAATCCGGATCTGCAAGCGTTAGTTCAGCCGGTATGTAGTCGGTCAATTTTACATTTTGAACCGTATCCGTACCTTGATTATAAATGTATAATCCGAATATCACCACGTCACCCTGATTGACAGGAATACCTGCTGATGGCAATAGTATTACTTTACTCAATGCTACATCGAATACGCCCACAGGCAATTGAGCCGGATCGTGGTCGTCTTCGTCGCCACTCGTATTGTCAGTGACGCCATCTACCCAATCATCTACGTTATTGGTATCAGGTGTACTATCTACATCTTCCGGCATGTTGCCTTGTGTATCTTCGGCTTCGCTGATTTCAGCAAAGTTGACCAAATCCGAACCTGCTGCACCGGGCTGTACTGTCATTGTGACTTCTACATCGTAGCTGCCACCGACAGGTATCACATCTGTAATAACAATGTATGCCTCGCTTGGGCTTACTGATGTCCAGTCGCTATCATTCAACAGGAAGCCTGCCGGAATGTAATCCGTAATCGTTACATTCGTAGCATCTACCGTACCTTGATTGTAAACAGTGATGACAAATGTAGCATCCTGACCTTCAAACACAGGTAGTGATTGTGTTGGCGAAAGATTTTTGAGTAATGCAAGGTCAAACACCTGCAAGGTCACATCCGCCGGGTCGTGGTCGTCTTCGTCACCACTTCCATTATCTATTTCATTATCTACATAGAAACCATCATTGAGGTCGTCAGTATCTGCATCTGAGTCTATATCATCCGGTGAATTACCATCCACATCTTCCGCATCACTGATTTCGGCGAAGTTGGTCAATGTAGGCGTACCACTCAATGAGTCAAGTCTCAAAGTAATGTCAATCATCGCGCTATTGCCCGGTGTAATCGGTCCGGCGATAGTAGCCAGTGCCGTATTCGGTTGCGGACCTGCGACCCAATCAGTATCATTCAAGAACATGCCCGTTGGGATGTAGTCGATGATGTCTACATTATATGCATCAATCGTACCTTGATTGGTCACCTCAATGGTGAAGGTCACATCGTCATTGGCGTAGTAATTACCCGTTGGATTTGCCAATACTTTCGTTAAGGCAAGGTCAAATATTTGCTCTATCTGAATCGTTGCCGGATCGTGGTCGTCTTCATCCGTAGCTGCATCTACATCGCCCGGATTACCTGAGCCGTCACCGTTTGTACTATCATCAGCAGGGCTGTCAGGTGTGCCACCTGCGTCGTTTGTATTGTTGCTATCCGGTGTCGAATCGCTGTCTGTCGGTGGCGTATTCGCCGTATTTGTATCATTATCCGCTTCGCTGATTTCTGCATAATTGGTAATTGAATTACCTGTGAATGCAGGATCGACGGTGAAGGTAATATCCACATTATACGAACTACCCGCAGCAATCGGTCCGCTAATCGGGAAGAACAATTCTGCTATACCCTGTGTATTTTCAATCCAATCATTATCATTCAAAATGAGTCCTGTTGGAATGTAATCTGCAATATTCACGTTGTATGCATCCACATTACCCTGATTTGTAATGGTCAATGTAAATGTAACATCACTGCCGACGCCAATAGGCATATTCTGTGTCGCACTTAATGTTTTGACCAATGCCAAATCAAATACGCTCAATGAAACGTTAGCTGGGTCGTGGTCGTCTTCGTCACCACCTGTACTGTTGATGTCATCGTCTGCCAATAATGGGTCGTTACCCGGATTATTGTCAGGCGTAGAATCTACATCATCTTGTGGATTGCCATTGACATCTTCTGCGCTATTGATTTCTGCGTAGTTGGTGAAGTTTTGTAAACTTGTATTCGCATCAATCGTGAGCGTGATGTCTACCGTAGCCGTGCCACCATTGGCAGCGATTGGTCCTGCGATATTGGTAAATGCTTCGTTGCCGAAGGCAAGTGTCCAGTCACTATCGTTGAGTGTCATACCTGCGGGGATGTAATCCACGATGCTGACATTGTAGGCATCTACCGTACCTTGATTCGTCACTTCAATAGTAAAAGTCACATCATCTCCTGCGAAATAAGTCGCGTTCGGATTTGCCAATACTTTCGTGAGTGCCAAGTCAAATATTTGGTCACCAATCAAGACCTCTGCCGGGTCGTGATCGTCTTCGTCGCCGAGTGTGCTGTCCGTATCGTCATCCAATACGAGCGTGTCATCATTCGGGTCGGTATTTGGCTCAGAATCAATATCATTCGGATGATTGCCGATGGCGTCTTCCGCATCTGCTATTTCAGCGAAATTAACAAGACTGGTAGCCGTCACATTCGGGTCAATCATAAATGTAATGTCTACAGTAACGGATGTATTCGGTGCAATTGGTCCATCAATTTGATAGAAAATATCACCATTGAAGGCTTGCGTCCAATCAGCGTCTGCAAGTGTCAGTCCTGCCGGCGGATAGTCAGTTACAACTACATTATGTGCATCTATTGTACCTTGATTGAATACTTCAATTTGGAACGTTACCATATCACCCGGATTGTAATATACTTGCGAACCTGTCAATACTTTAGTCAATGCCAAGTCGAAGTATTGTACTGTGACAGTAGCCGGATCATGGTCGTCTTCATCTGTAAATGGATTACCATTACCGATAGTACCGGAACCATCACCACCCGTAGCGTCATCCGCAGGTGAATTAGGATCACCACCTGCATCATTGGTATTATCACCATCAGGTGTAGAGTCAATATCGGCATCATCCATCCAATTACCATTTGTATCTTCTGCATGAGAAATTTCGGCATAGTTGGTGTAATCTCCACTCAGATTGTTCCCTGCCTGTAGCGTAATTTCAACCGTCTCAATGCTACCTGCGGTAATCACTCCTGTAATAACGTAGGTTGCTCTCGCAGCATTGATAAATGTCCAGTCATTATCTGCCAATGTGAATCCTGCCGGGATATAATCGCTAATGACGACATCCGTTGCATCAATATCACCTTGATTGATGACTGTAATCTGGAAGGTCACAAAGTCACCCGGAGCAATTACCGGACTTTGACCGCCTGCCAACATCTTCGTCAATGCCAAGTCGAATGTACTAATCGGTACGACTGCGGGGTCGTGGTCGTCTTCATCCGTTGAGGCATTGCCGTCGCCGGGTGTACCTGTACCGTTGCCGCCCGTAGCATCATCCGAAGGCGTACCTGATGTGCCGCCTGCATCATTCGTATCATCACTATCCGGTGTAGAGTCGATGTCTGTTGCCGGATTATTGTTGGCATCTTCTGCACCGCTGATTTCCGCGAAGTTTTCCAGTGAAGTAATACTTCCCGGTAGGTTCGGGTCAATGGTGAAGGTAATACTCAATAGCTCTGATGCACCCGGAGGTATCGGTCCGGTAATCGACCTTGTAGCTGTACCTGCATTGAGGAGACTCCAGCCTGCATCATTTAGGATTAAACCAGTTGGGATGTAATCCACTACGTCAACATTGTATGCATCGGCTGTACCTTGATTGATGACCTCGATATTAAAGGTGACATCGCTTCCGACGGTGTAAGTAGCCGTCGGGTCAGCTAATGTTTTCACTAATGCCAAGTCGAATATATCCACATTGACTTGAGCCGGATCGTGGTCGTCTTCATCTGTATTCGGATCGTCGTTGCCCGGTGTGCCTGTGCCGTCACCGCCTGTGCTGTTATCCGCAGATGAATTCGGCTGACCACCTGCATCATTGCCGTCGTTGGCATCACCTTCTGAGTCTATGTCATCCGGTTTTTGACCGTCTTCATCTTCTGCACCGACTATTTCACCGAAATTCGTTATTGAACTTTCGCTTGATAGATTCGGGTCAATGATGAATGTAATGTCAACAGTTTCACTCGCGCCTACAGCGATTGGTCCGTCAATAGTCGTGTAAGCTGTACCGCTTATTAGCCACCAATCACTATCTGCTAACATCAATCCTGCCGGAATGTAATCCGCTACATTAATATTATAAGCATCTACAGTACCTTGATTGAACACTTCGTGTGTAAACACAACCGTATCGCCGGGGAAGTAGGTCGCTGTCGGATTCGCCAAGACTTTCGTCAATGCTAAGTCGAATATTTCAATATCAACAGTAGCCGGATCGTGGTCGTCTTCATCGCCATTCGAGCCGTCGGTAGTGTTGTCGTCGGGTGTGCCGTCGTTGGTCGGGTCATTATCCGAATCAGAATCTACATCGTCTTGCGGATTGCCATCGACATCTTCTCCTCCTGTGATTTCACTGAAATTAGTCACCGAATCAGCACTTGTGATGTTCGGGTCAATGGTGAATGTAATATCCACCGTTGTACTTGTGCCTACGGCGATTGGTCCCGGAATTGTAGTGACTGCTTCGCTGCCTGTGAAGGTCGTCCAATCATTATCATTCAAAATCAAACCGCTTGGGATGTAGTCAATAAGTTCTACATTATAAGCGTCAATCGAACCTTGATTGAATACTTCGATAGTAAAGGTCACAATTCCACCCGGATAGTAATTGACCGTTGTATCAGTCAATACTTTTGTTAATGCTAAATCAAATACTTCAACATTAATATTCGCCGGGTCGTGGTCGTCTTCGTCCGTAGCGGCGTTGGTATCGTCCGGAGTACCGGAGCCGTCACCGCCTATGCTATTATCCGAAGGTGAATCGGGTGAACCACCTGCATCATTGCTATTGTCGCCGTCGGGGGTTGAATCCACATCGTTTTGCGGATTGTCGTTGGTATCTTCCGCGTAAGAAATTTCTGCGTAATTCGTATGATTACCTGCCGTGACATCCGGTGTTACTTCAAGAACAATCGTTACAATTGCACTGCTATTGACCGTAATTGGTCCGGCTATCGTTGTCGTTGCTGTTGAAGCATCTACACTAACCCAATTCGGGTCTGCTAATGTAAATCCAGCAGGAATGTAATCTGTAATTTCAATATCCGCCGCGTCGAAATCTCCTTGATTGAAGACTTCAATTTGGAAGGTAACTAAGTCACCTACGGAAACCGTTGAAGCCTGTCCGCCTGCTAATGTTTTCGTTAGTGCGAGGTCAAATTCGCCTACAAATACACTTGCCGGATCGTGGTCGTCTTCGTCGTTACCATTTTGACCATTTTCAAATATTTCATCATCTTCAACCGTACCATCATTATTCGGATCGTTATCCGGTGTAGAATCTGCATCGGTTGGGTGGTTGCCGTTTTCATCCTCTGCATCAGAAATCTCTGCATAATTCGTCAGATTGCCGCTTACATTCGGATTAACGGTGAGGGTAATATCCACTGACTGGCTTGTACCTGCAGAAATTGGTCCCGGAATGACGATATTCGCTTCTGTCGCGCTTACCGATGTCCAGTCCGCATCATTCAATGTGAGGTCAGACGGGATGTAATCGGTGACGAGTATGTTGTACGCATCTTCCGTACCTTGATTGTGTACGAAAATGGTGAACGTGATGTCATCACCTGATTGTACAGGTCCGCCTGTTGCCGGATCACTCAATACTTTATTTAATGCTAAATCAAACGAACTGACCGGAACGGTAGCCGGGTCGCTATCATCTTCATCACCACCTGTGCCGTCGGTTACGCCGTCCACAGTTGGGTCGTTGCTGTCGTCATTATCCGGTGTAGAGTCGGTGTCGGGTGGCGTATTGCCTTCGATGTCTTCCGCGTTGGAAATTTCACCAACATTTACCAAATCATTACCTGTTGCACCTGCTTGTACGGTGAGGGTAATTTCAACTGTGGTACCTCCGCCCGGTACTATCGGTCCGGGTACAAGGATATTCGCCTCTGATGCGCTTACCGCCGTCCAATCGCTATGATTCAAGACGTAGCCTGCGGGGATGTAATCCGTAACAGTTACATTTTGAGCAGTCACCGTACCTTGATTGAAGATAGTGAATACGAAAGTCACATCTTGTCCGGGGAATACGGGCAATGCCTGATTTGGCGACAAGTCTTTCAAGAGTGCCAAGTCAAATACATCTACTGTGATGTCTGCTGGATCGTGGTCGTCTTCGTCACCGTTGGTATTGTCCGTCACATCGTCGGTGTAGTCTCCGTCGTTAGTCGGGTCATTGTCCGGTGTAGAATCCACGTCATCCTGCGGATTGCCGTCTTCATCTTCTGCACCTGCGATTTCAGCAAAATTCGTGAGTGTACCTCCTGCGAATGTTGCGTCAATTGTCGTTGTAATCGTGACCGTTGTTGTGCCACCGTAAGCGGCGATTGGTCCTGCGATTGTGGTGAAGGCTTCGTTTCCGAATCCTGTTGTCCAATTGGCATCATTGAGCGTCAAGCCAGCCGGAATGTAATCTACGATTTCCACATTATAAGCATCCAATGTACCTTGATTCGTTACTTCAATTTCAAAAGTAGCATCATCACCAATGTAATACGTATCATTCGGATTGAGTAGTGTTTTGGTTAATGCCAAATCAAATACTTGCTCAATCGGTACGGTGACAGGGTCGTGGTCGTCCTCGTCGGTTGCTGCATTCTCATCTCCCGGTGTACCTGTGCCGTCTCCGCCTGTGCTATCATCCGAAGGTGAATCCGGTGAACCACCTGCGTCATTTGTATTGTCTGCATCCGGTGTAGAGTCGATATCCGTTGGTGGGGTATTATTCGGATCGAGGTCATCGTCTGCGCTTGTGATTTCCGCGTAATTTGTCAGGCTTGTTCCTGCAAAATTATTATCCACAGTCACCTGCACGATAACGGTTGCCGAATTGCCGGGAGCAATTGGTCCCGGAATCGAATTATAGGTCATTGTACCGTTACCATTATCCGTCCAGAAAGCTGAACTTGATGTCGTTCCTGCCGGTATGTAATCGGTCAATACGATGTCGTAAGCGTCGATATTACCCTGATTTGTCACCTCAATTAAGAAGGTAATTTCATCGCCGGGGGCAATTGGCATCGGCTGGTTCGGGTCAAGTACCTTAGTTAATGCCAAGTCGAATATTTCAATGAACACTTCTGCCGGGTCGTGGTCGTCCTCATCACCGTTGAAGTTGTTGGTGTAGTTGTCTGAGTATGGACCGTCGTTGGTATCGTCGTCGTCCGGTGTCGAATCTATATCAGTCGGCGGCGTATTGTTCGGGTCGGTATCGTCGTCTGCACCGCTGATTTCGGCGAAGTTTTGTGATGTACCGCCTGTGATGTCAGGTCCGACTTCAAGCGTAATGGTAATGACAGTGCTTGTGTTGGATGCGAGGAACGGAATCGTAGTGAAGTATTCATTCGCTACTTGTCCCGGCGTCCAATTGGCATCTACCATAATCATTCCCGCAGGAATATAATCGACTACTTCTATGTTATAGGCATCAAGTGTTCCTTGATTTGCCACTGTAATATTATACGTCACTTGGTCGCTGATAGAGACATTCGGAGACTGACCAGCCGATAGGGTCTTGATTAATGCCAAGTCAAAAATCTGACCGACAGGAATCGTCTCAGGGTCGTGGTCGTCTTCATCGCCGTTGGTATTGTCGGTGATGTTGTCTTCCGGTGCGCCGTCGTTATTGTTGTCGTTGTCCGGTGTGGAGTCGATGTCGTCCGGTGTGCCGTTGGTCGGGTCGTTGTCGTTATCCGCTTCGCTGATTTCTGCGAAGTTGGTGATTTCCTCTCCTTGGAAATTCGGATCGATGGTGAATGTAATATCCACTGACATCGACGCGCCCGGAGCCAATGGTCCGGCAATCGGCATATTCAAATCAGCAATACCCGGTGTATTTTCCGTCCAATCGGCATCATTCAAACTCATGTCAATCGGGATGTAATCCACGAGTGCAATATTGTATGCGTCAATCGTACCTTGATTTGTTACAGTCAACTTAAAGGTCACATTATCGCCCGGATATACGGGGAAGGTTTGTGCGTCCGCAACTGTTTTGACCAATGCGAGGTCAAAGATTTCAACCGTAATATCTGCGGGGTCGTGGTCGTCTTCGTCACCGTTGGTATTATTGGTGTCGTCATCTTCCGGTGTGCCATCGTTGGTATTGTCATTATCCGGTGTCGAATCTACGTCTTGTGGTGGCGTGTTGGTCGGGTCGGTATCGTCGTCCGCTTCGCTGATTTCTGCGAAGTTGGTTGACGTGCCACCTGCGTAATCCAAGTCCACTTGTAAGGTCAAGGATAGTGTCACCGCATCGCCCGGAGCGATTGGTCCCGGAATCAATTGATATACTTCAGAGGTGACTGCACCCGGCGACCAGTTGGCATCTGCCAATGTGAAACCGCTTGGTACGTAATCCACTACGTCCACATTATAGGCATCCAATGTACCCTGATTGATGACGGTAATGTTGTACGTTACCATATCACCCGGCATGACCGGATTTGGCTGTGCAGGGTCAAGTGTTTTGACCAAAGCGAGGTCGAAAGACTGACCAACAGGAATCGTCTCAGGGTCGTGGTCGTCTTCGTCGCCGTTGGTATTATCGGTTACGTTATCTTCCGGTGCGCCATCGTTGGTGTTGTCGCTATCAGGTGTAGAATCTTCGTCGTTCGGCGGCGTATTATTCGGATCTTGGTCGTCGTCTGCGCCGCTGATTTCCGCATAATTGGTGATAGATTCGCCTTGGAAATTAGAGTCTATCATTAGCGTGATGTCAACGGAAGTCGAGAAGCCGGGCGCAAGTGGTCCGGGGATTGGTACATTCAACTCGGCTAGGCCTGCATTGTCTGTCCAATCTGCATCATTCAAGCTCATATCCGCCGGAATGTAATCCGCTAATTCGATATTATACGCATCTATATTTCCTTGATTTGTTACGGTCAATGTAAAGGTCACGTTATCGCCCGGTGCTACGGGGAAGGTTTGTGCGCTTGATACTGTTTTGACCAATGCCAAATCAAATATTTCAATAAATACTTCTGCGGGGTCGTGGTCATCTTCATCACCATTATAATTATTGGTGTAGTTGTCGCTGTATGGACCGTCATTGTTCGGGTCATCGTCAGGATTAGAGTCGATGTCTGTCGGTGGCGTATTCGTCGGGTCGGTATCGTTGTCTGCTCCGCTGATTTCGGCGAAGTTTTGCGATGTACCGCCTGCGATGTCCGGTCCGACTTCAAGTGTAATGGAGATGACCAAACTTGTATTTTTCGCTATAAACGGAATGGTCGTGAAGTATTCGCCTACCGCTTGTCCTGCAATCCAATTCGGGTCTGCTACTATCATTCCCGCAGGAATGTAATCGACTACTTCTACATTGTATGCATCCACTGTACCTTGATTTGCTACGGTAATATTGTAGGTTACAAGGTCACCGATGGAGACGTTTGGCGATTGCCCTGCTGCGAGGGTTTTGATTAATGCCAAGTCAAATGTCTGCTCTACAGGGAAGGTTGCCGGGTCATGGTCGTCTTCGTCTGTATTGGCATTGCCGTCGCCCGGTGTACCTGTACCGTCACCGCCTACTGTATCGTCAGCAGGCGAATCGGGTTGACCACCTGCATCGTTCGTGTCGTTGCTATCCGGTGTCGAATCTTCATCCGCCGGTGGGTCGTTGCTTGGATTGGTGTCGTCGTCTGCCGCAGCAATTTCCGCGTAATTGGTGATAGATTCACCTTGGAAATTCGGGTCGATGGTGAATGTAATATCAACCGTAGTCGTCGCATTAGGCGCGAGTGGTCCAGCGATTGGTGTATTTAATTCAGCCGTACCGCCGTTATCCGTCCAATCCGCATCATTTAATATTAAATCAGTTGGAATGTAATCCGCTAATTCAATATTGTACGCATCTACATTTCCTTGATTTGTAATGGCTAATGTGAACGTAATATCATCTCCCGGCGCGACAGGCATTACCTGAGTACTTGATACGACTTTTGTTAATGCCAAATCAAAATAACTCAATTCTACGACTGCCGGGTCGTGGTCATCTTCATCACCAAATGTGCTGTCGATATCATCGTCAATGAATAAATTATCATCGTCAGGATTGCCGTTTGGCGTGGAGTCTACATCATCCTGTGGAACGCCATTTTCGTCGTCTGCGCCTGTGATTTCAGCCAAGTTGGTGAGGCTGAATACGTTGCCGATATTCGGGTCGATGATTAGCGTGATGTCCACCGTAGCTGTGCCGCCGTAAGCCGGAATCGGTCCTGCCATTTGATGGAATGCTACATTACCTGCGAATGCCATAAACCAATTCGGGTCTGCCAATGTGGTGTATGGTGGCAGGTAGTCGATGATTTGTACATCGTAAGCATCAATCGTACCTTGATTGGTAATTTCAATCGTAAAAGTCACACTATCACCCGGATAGTAAGGCTGATTCGGATTGGTCAATACTTTGCTCAATGCCAAATCGAAAATCTGACCGACAGGGACGGTTTCAGGGTCGTGGTCGTCCTCGTCTTCACCGTTGTCGATGTCATCCGGTGTGGAATCTTCGTCAGTTGGTGGATCGTTGGTTGGGTCGGTGTCATTATCCGCACCACTGATTTCTGCGTAGTTGGTGATAGATTCTCCTTGGAAATTCGAGTCGATAGTGAAGGTAATATCAACCGTAGTGGATGCGCCCGGAGCGAGCGGTCCGGTGATTGCATTATTGAGATAAGCAATACCGTTATTCTCTGTCCAATCAGCATCATTGAGCGTCATATCCGCCGGAATGTAATCTACCAAATTAATATCATAGGCATCCACATTTCCTTCATTCGTAATGATGAGTGTAAATGTCACATCGCTACCCGGTGCAACGGGAACTTGCTGAGTTGCCGAAAGCACTTTTTCTAATGCCAAGTCGAAAAATTCTACAAATACATCAGCCGGGTCGTGGTCGTCTTCGTCGCCGTTGGTATTATCCGTTACATCATCTTCGTAATCACCGTCATTTTGCATATCACTATCCGGTGTCGAATCTATATCTGTAGGTGGTGTATTATTCGGGTCGGTGTCGTCGTCTGCTGCTGTGATTTCTGCGAAGTTTTGTAAATCACCTCCTGCGAAATTCGGATCCACTTGCATCACGATAGTCAATACCGCATTATCGCCCGGAGCAATTGGTCCGGCGTAAGTTTGGTAAGCCTCTGATGTGTTGACACCTAATGACCAATTCGCATCTGCCAATAACATTCCACTTGGGATGTAATCCACGACTTCAATGTTGTGAGCATCTACAGTTCCCTGATTATACACCGTAATGAAGTACGTAAGCATATCACCCGGATTCACAGGCATTTGCTGTGCAGGGTCAAGGACTTTGACTAATGCGAGGTCAAATGTTTGTTGTACTTCAAAAGTTTCAGGGTCGTGGTCATCTTCGTCTGTTGTCGGGTCGGTATCGCCCGGAGTGCCTGAGCCGTCACCATCGGTGCTGTCGTCAGTTGGTGAATCGGGTGAGCCACCTGCATCATTCGTATCATCACTATCCGGTGTTGAATCTTCGTCAGTTGGTGGTGTGTTGGTTGGGTCGGTATCGTTGTCGCCACCTGTGATTTCGGCGTAGTTGGTAATAGACGTACCCTGGAAGGTCGGGTCTATCATTAACGTGATGTCAACCGTAGTGGATGCGCCCGGAGCGAGTGGTCCCGCTATCGGTACATTCAATTCGGCTACACCTGCATTATCTGTCCAATCTGCATCATTCAAACTCATATCAGCAGGGATGTAATCCGCTAATTCGATTGAATATGCATCAACATTACCTTGATTTGTCACTGTTAATGTAAATGTCACATCATCTCCCGGTGCCACAGGCATCGTTTGTGTGGTGGACATTGTTTTTGTTAATGCCAAATCAAATACTTCCACAAAGAGGTCGGCAGGGTCGTGGTCGTCCTCGTCGCCGTTGGTATTATCGGTTACATCATCTGTATAATCGCCGTCGTCCGTTGGGTCGGAGTTTGGTGTAGAATCTATATCTGTTGGTGGTGTATTGGTTGGGTCGGTGTCGTCGTCGGCTTCGCTGATTTCTGCGAAGTTTTGTAAGTCACCTCCTGCATAATTCGGGTCAACTTGCAAAACCAAACTCAAGGTCACATCATCGCCGGGGAGGATTGGTCCCGGAATGGTTTGGAAGGCTTCGGACGGATTCGCGCCCGGCAGCCAAGTGGCATCTGCCAATAACATTCCCGCAGGAATATAATCCACTACTTCTACATTATAGGCTTCTAATGTACCTTGATTTGATACCGTAATAAAATACGTGACCATATCACCCGGATTGACGGGCATCGGTTGTGCAGGGTCAAGGACTTTGACTAATGCCAAGTCGAATACCTGATTGACCTCAACAGTTTCAGGGTCGTGGTCGTCTTCGTCCGTTGTTGGGTCGGTATCGCCCGGTGCGCCTGAACCGTCACCGCCTGTGCTGTTGTCAGAAGGCGAATCGGGTTCACCACCTGCATCGTTGCTATCGTCAGCGTCCGGTGTTGAATCAATATCAATCGGCGGATCGTTGTTCGGGTCAAGGTCGTCGTCGACACTTGTGATTTCAGAGAAGTTCGTAATGGAAGTTCCCATGAAATTCGGGTCAAGTGTTATCGTAATGGCTACTGTCTCCGTTTCGCCGGGAGCTATCACTCCTGAAATGGCATCGTAAGTTGCTGTGCCGTCGCCGTTATCTGTCCAAAGCACGTCATTTAAGGTCGTATTTGCAGGAAGATAATCCGTTAATACGACATCATAAGCGTCCACATTTCCTTGATTCGTCACCTCGATAATGAAGGTGATGTCATCACCGGAATTAATCGGTAGTGGCTGCATCGGTGCGAGTTTTTTGACCAATGCGAGGTCGAAAATTTCTACGAAGAAATCTTGCGGATCGTGGTCATCTTCGTCACCGTCACCATTATCCATTTCATTATCCGAAACAGGACCGTCGTTGTTCGGGTCGTTGTCCGGGTCGGAATCTACGTCCGTTGGCGGATCGTTGCTTGGGTCGGTGTCGTCGTCCGCTTGACTGATTTCGGCGAAGTTGGTATTGTCGCCGCCTATTGCTGCCGATGTTACTTCAAATGTAATCGAAATGACCGTACTTGTATTCGGTGCAAGTGGTCCCGGAATGGTTTGATATACTTCATTCGGTGCTTGTCCGGTAATCCAGTTCGCATCTGCCAACATCAATCCGGCGGGGATATAATCCACCACTTCAATATTGTAAGCATCCAGCGTACCTTGATTGGCAACCGTGATATTAAAGGTAATCAAATCGCCGAGTCCAACGCTTGGTGACTGACCTGCTGATAGTGTTTTGATTAATGCTAAATCAAATACCTGTCCTACAGGGATGGTTTCGGGGTCGTGGTCGTCTTCGTCCGTTGTCGGATCGCTGCCGCCGATTGTACCTGTACCGTCACCGTCTGTGGCGTTATCTGCCGGTGAATCGGGGTCGCCGCCTGCGTCGTTATTGCCGTCTGCATCAGGCGTAGAGTCGATGTCGTCCGGTGTGCCGTTGCCTGGGTCGGTGTCATCGTCTGCGCTGTTGATTTCTGCGTAGTTTGTGATTTCGTCACCCTGGAATGTCGGGTCAATTGTTAAGGTGATGTCAACGCTTGCGGATGCGCCCGGTGCTAATGGTCCGGCGATTGGTACATTCAAATCAGCTTCTCCCGGAATTACTTCCGTCCAATCTGGATCATTCAAACTCATATCTGCCGGAATGTAATCAGTCAAATCAATGTTATACGCATCTACGGTTCCCTGATTCGTCACGGTTAATGTGAAAGTCACGTCATCGCCGGGTCCTACTGGGAAGGTTTGTGCGGCTGCGACTGTTTTTACCAATGCCATGTCAAAAATAACTACCGTTACTTCTGCCGGGTCGTGGTCGTCTTCGTCGCCGTTGGTGTTGTCGGTGACGTCATCCACAGGATCGCCGTCATTTGAATTGTCGCTATCCGGTGTGGAGTCGAGGTCAGTTGGCGGATCGTTCGTTGGGTCGGTATCGTCGTCCGCACTTGCGATTTCTGCATAGTTAGTAGTAGTTCCCCCTGCAAAATTCGCGTCAACTTGTAAAGTTAAATCTAATACGACGCTTGCACCCGGTGCGATTGGTCCCGGAATGAGTTGGTAATATTCATTCGGTGCTGCACCTGCGTTCCAATCATTGTCCGCGTAAGTGAAACCTGCGGGGATGTAATCGACTACATCCACATTATAGGCATCCAATGTACCTTGATTGTACACTGTGATTTCGTAATTCACCAAGTCGCCCGGATTGATTGGGTTTGGCTGTCCGGGAGCAAGTGTTTTGATTAATGCTAAATCAAATACTTGTCCGACAGGGACGGTTTCAGGGTCGTGGTCGTCTTCGTCGCCGTTGGTGTTGTCGGTTACGTTGTCTTCCGGTGCGCCGTCGTTGGTGTTGTCACCGTCAGGCGTAGAATCTATATCTGTTGGTGGCGTATTGGTATCGTCTGTGTCATTATCTGCGCCACTAATTTCCGCGTAGTTAGTGATTTCATCGCCTTGGAAAGTTGGGTCAATCGTTAGCGTGATGTCAACCGTAGTGGATGCGCCCGGTGCGAGTGGTCCGGTTATCGGAACATTTAAATCGGCTACGCCGGGT
>JAHDEO010000221.1 GCA_020628725.1 Saprospiraceae bacterium | reverse complement strand
GCCATATATTTATTAACAAAATTTGATGATAATGTTTGGTAAAGCAATTTCTGACCTGATGATAAAGCCCGGAAAATCGCCTGTTTTTGAAACACCTGATAAATATGGTCTCAACTACGAAGACGTCACTTTCAAAGCCAATGACGGTGTACAGCTATCTGGTTGGCTGATTAAAGGCGGTACAGATAAAGTCATTATCCAATCTCATTTTGGGGTGCAATGTTCGCGTTGTGGCTTCACGCAAGAAGGCAAGGGCATGATGAAAAATGCCTTGTGGACGAGCGATATTCACTTTCTTGACCAAGCCAAATATCTTGTCGAAGCAGGTTATTCCGTCCTGATGTATGATATGCGAAATCACGGCAACAGCGAACAAAACGGCTGGGTGTCGTGGGGTATAGAAGAACGAAAAGACATTTTAGCTGCCGTAACATTCATCGCTAATCACGCAGATTATAAAGATGCTAATATCGGTTTGCTCTCCATTTGCATGGGACAAGGCGCGAGTACATTTGCCTTCGGAATGGAAGATGAAATGCACCAATTCAAAAATCTCAAAACCATGATTTCCATCCAACCACTCACCTACGATTACTTCGTAAAAGCGATGGGATTACCCGGCTTTCTCATTAATAGCGGTAACAAATACAATAAGGAAAAACGAAATACCGACCTCACTGGCGATTCTTTTTTACCCTATGTCAAAGACATTTCCGTGCCCACTTTAGTCATTCAAAATCAAAATGACCCCATGACCAATATGGATATGGTCAAACAATATTATGATGATTTGACGGTAGAAAAAGAGATGATTTGGCTAGATTTGGAGAAGAAAAGAGGCGCGGCTTATGCTTGGTTGGGTAGCAATCCTGAGCCGATTTTGGAATGGTTTAATCGTCACATGAATTAATTTAAAATGAAAGAAATCATCAAAATAAAATCCATCAGCGAAGTCCATGATTTTTATGGATTTGCAAAACCGAAACATCCCTTAGTTTCGGTTTTGCCGATTGATGAACGTATGACGAATGTTGATTATGGTGATGCGAGTTATACCTTTGATTTTTACCAAATCAGCTTAAAGGAAGGTATGAAAGGTGCGTTGAGTTACGGTCGAAATTCTTATGATTTTCAGGAAGGTACCATCACCTTTATCCAGCCTAATCAGACGGTCAAAGTCAATCAAAGCGCAGATTATCAAGGCAGTAGCGGTTGGACGCTCATTTTTCATCCCGACCTCATTCGCAAATCAGAATTGGGCAAGACGATTGAAAATTATTCTTTCTTCAATTACGAAGTGAGCGAAGCCCTGCATTTATCTGATGAAGAAAAGCAGTCTATTACGGAATTGGTACGAAAAATCGAAAAGGAATACGAGCAAAATATTGACAAACACAGTCAGGAAATTATTATTGCAAATATCGAAATGATACTCAAATATTGCAAGCGTTATTATGACAGACAATTTTACACACGCACGAATTTGAACAAAGATGTCATCTCAAAATTCGAGCAAGTCATACGCGAGTATTATCAATCCGATAAACCAACGGAACATGGCGTTTTATCCGTCAAATATTGTGCTCAGGAATTGTCGATGTCTTCCAATTATCTCGGTGATTTAATCAAAAATGAAACAGGGCGCAATGCCAAAGACCACATTCAAGATTACATCATCGAAAAGGCAAAAACAAAAATCGTCGGCACCAATGAATCGGTGAGTGAGATTGCTTACGCCTTGGGCTTTGAGTATCCGCAGGGCTTCAATAAATTATTCAAAGCGAGAACCGGGATGAGTCCGTCGAAGTATCGGAATTTGAATTGATGACATCAACAACTACTCCGCTTCAATAGCCGATATTCACCTTGTTTTTTAAAATCCCGAATCGACACGCCCGTGTATTTTTTGAAGGTTTTGGAAAGATGACTGACATCGGTAAAACTTAATTCATTAGCGATTTCGGTCAAGGTATAATTGGAATTGAGCAAGCGAATTTCTACCAATTTCAACTTGGCTTTGATGATATATTCCCGTAGCGACATATTGACTTTTTTACGGAAAAATTCGCTCAAATAGGTGGGTGAGAGTAAGAATGTTTTTGCCAATTGCTCCACTTTTAATAAGTGTGGTTCGGCGATATGCTCGTTTATATAGCTGAGTAATTTGGTGATGCGCTCGTCATTATCCGCCGACATTTCTATCTCATAAAACGCGCTTTGTTTGATATTGCGAAGCAAAATTTCCAAAATACTCGTC
Organism: Saprospiraceae bacterium; assembly: GCA_020628725.1. Taxonomy (GTDB): domain Bacteria; phylum Bacteroidota; class Bacteroidia; order Chitinophagales; family Saprospiraceae; genus JAHDEO01. Next base: position 9,424 of record JAHDEO010000221.1, on the reverse strand, counting down.
ATAAAACTCTTAATCAGCGAAGCTGAACCTTGCCCATAATTTCTATTCTCTTTCAATATCAAATCAATCAAAGTGCACATGTGTTGTCTGTCCAATTCATTATGAATAATATCACCGGGCAATTGGTTGTAATTCGACAAAATATACGCCGCTTCTCTGAACCATTCCGATTGGCTCACCGCATCGTGTGTATTCGCCTGAAAGAAATCTGACGTGAATTTCAAGAAAACAAATCGGGTAGATTCATGAATCTCAAATGAATGACATTTCAAAGGCGGCAGCAAAAACAAACTTCCCTTTTCGTAGGCGTATTCGTTATAATTGATGCACTGTGTACCTGCGCCTTCTTTTATCAATATCAATTCAAAGAAATTATTTTTGACCGGACGTTGTTGCCATTTGTTCAATTCAATTTCTTGTACTTCAAAAGGTTTATATGCTTCTAAAACTTGCATTATTATGATTTTTAATAACAAAAATACATGAAAAGACCTTTGAATCATAATGACACCCACCTAAAACCTTTAAAAATACCAAAACAACCATTTTATGTACCATAAAATAAGGAATAACAGACTTACCTTTGTGACATCAATGATTTTTTAATAATAAAAATGAAAGAATGAAGCGCGTAATTATTTTGTCCATTACCTTTTTAATGACCTCCATGATTGCATTTGCTCAGGGCAAAGCAAAATTAAAAACCGTTGCTGAAATGGACATGCGTCCGGGCAATGTAGCGGTGGATGCTGAAGGTAGAGTTTTTACTACGATACATCCGCTTGGTAATCCCAATGCAAATTTTCAACTCATCGAAATTACCGGAAAAGACAGCTTCGAACCTTTCCCAAGCGCAGCTTATCAAAGTCCGACAGGCAAACCTTCCGATGATACCTTCGATACTTTGTTGGGTATTAGAATTGACAAAAATAATGTCTTATGGGTGATTGATATGGGACAAAATTTGGGTAAAACCCGTTTATTTGCCTTTGATATTGCGACCAAAAAAGAGGTATTTCGATTTGATTTTCCGGCGGATATTGCTCCTGCGGGTAGCTTCATTCAAGATTTGGCGATTGATGAAAAAAATGGTTGGGTTTATCTCGCTGACATTGCCAATCCGGGCATATTAGCCTTGGATACCAAGACAAAAGAAATTCGTCGATTTGCTGACGAAACGGTACAAGCCGAAAAAGTCGATATGATTATAGGCGGAAAGCTGATTAATTTTGGTGGTGCGCCTGCGAGTGTTGCCATCAATCCGATTACGTTGAGTGCTGACGAAAACACGCTTTATTATGGTGCGATGAACGGCACGACTTGGTACAAAGTTCCTGCAACTCTATTCAGAGAGGGCGCGAATGATTATAAAATTTCTAAATCTATAAAAGTGGCAGGACCAAAACCCGTCTCCGACGGAGTGGCAACCGATACCAACGGCAATCATTATTTCACCAATACCCAACACAATGGAATTGATGTACTCACCGCCACAGGCGAGTTGAAACCCATTGTCAGAAATGAAAAAATCGACTGGGCAGATAACGTTGCATTAGACGGAAAAGGCTGGATATATGTTACGGTCAATCAACTGCACAAAACACCTGCATTTACCGGAGGTAAAGATGCGGGCAAAGGTCCATTTTATATTTTCAAAGTAAAATTGTAACAAATTAATTTGTATTTAAATATTTAAACAAAACGTATTCGTCGTCTCACTTTCGCGCGAAATATAATACGACGAACAAGTAATGCATTAAATTATGAAAGCAATTGTTTTAGAAAAAACAGGAGGTGTCGAAAACCTGATTTTAAAAGATGTCGAAAAACCCACTCCAAAAGAAAACGAAGTATTGGTCGAAGTAAAAGCCATCAGCGTCAATCCCGTAGATTTTAAAGTAAGAGCCATTGAAGAGGTGCTGACGATGATTTGCGATACGAGTTGCCCGGTGATTTTGGGTTGGGATATTGCAGGTAAAGTGGCGGCTGTAGGTAGCGGTGTGAGCGATTTTGCCGTCGGTGACGATGTATTCGGAATGGTCAATTTTCCGGGTGTCGGCAATGCATATGCAGAATATGTGGCTGCACCGGCAGCGCATTTGACCAAAAAACCCGAAAACATATCGTATGAAGAAGCGGCGGCAACTACTTTGGCTGCGCTGACTGCCATACAGGTTTTGGAGAGTCGGGTCAAAAAAGGCGACCGCATACTGATTCATGCAGGTTCGGGTGGCGTAGGACATTATGCCATTCAAATTGCTAAACATATTGGCGCACATGTCACGACGACATGCTCTGCCAAAAACCGCGATTTTGTGATGTCGCTCGGTGCTGATGAGCATATTGACTATCGCACACAGGCTTTTGAAGAAGTGGCTGCTGACATGGATTTTGTCTTGGACCCTATGTCGGGCGAAACGCTGGTGAAGTCAATGAAAGTCGTTAAAGATGGTGGTGCTATCATTTCCTTGCCCTCTCCCGAATTTCCCGAAGGCGTAGCAGAGGAAGCCGAAAAACGCAATATCGACGTATCATTTTTATTAGTCGAATCCGGTAGAAAAGATATGGACACACTGAGCAAAATGTTGGCAAGCGGAGCGATAAAGGCGCATGTCTCAAAGACATTCCCTTTCGCTAAATTAGCTGATGCTCACACAGAACTTGAAAAGGGTAGAACGGTGGGTAAAATTGTCGTTACAGTTTGAGAAAACGTAAAACGATTTTGTAAATCGTCTTCATGAACGATTTGCAAAATCGTTTTACGTTCATATTCAATAAATGAAAGATTTTGAAAAAATAAATAAGGCATACAACAGCGTTTTCAAACGCGAACAATTGAGCATCGGTGTAGTCATTCCTATCGAAAATTACGCCGTAGGTGCTGCGCCTACTATGCAGCGTCACGTTGAACGGGTGCAACTCATCGAGCAATTAGGCTTCAAAGCCTTATGGATACGAGATATTCCATTGAATGTACCGTCCTTTGGCGACGTTGGGCAAACCTATGACCCGTTTACGTATCTCGGCTATTTGGCGGGGCAGACGAATGATATTGCGCTGGGGATTGCGAGTATCGCATTACCTTTACATCATCCACTGAATATTGCTAAATCTGTTGCGACTATCGACCAACTATCAGGCGGAAGGATGTTGCTCGGCGTAGCATCGGGCGATAGGCTCAATGAATATCCGGCGATGGGATTTGACCATGAAAAACGGGGTGAGTTATTTCGAGAAGCCTTCGCGTACATACGTGCGGCACAGGAAAGTTTTCCTATCTTAGAGTCGAATCATTATGGCAATTTGAGAGGAGATGTGGATGTATTGCCCAAGCCCACTGCGCACAAAATCCCGATGTTGATGACCGGATATAGTCGGCAATCATTGGAATGGAATGTGGAAAACGCCGACGGTTGGATGAACTACCCCCGACACCTCATGCAACAACAATACACGATTACACAATGGCGCAATATGGTTTTGAAAACGCAAGATTACGACAAACCATTTATGCAGCCATTATATGTGATATTGGAAAATGATGACGATTTCAAACCAGTACCTATACAATTAGGATTCAAAATTGGCGCGAATTATTTGCTTGAATATTTTAATCATTTACAAGAAATCGGCGTGAATCATATCGCTATCAATTTGCGATTTAATTCGAGGGATATGGAGGAGACTTTGGAGCATTTAGCTGCGAAAGTATTGCCTCATTTTCACACCAATAAAAATATACATAGCGCAGATAGGACACAGATTGAACGGATTTAATGGATAAAAACAGATAAAAAAATCCGTTAAAATCTATTGTATCTGTTCAATCCGTGTCCTATTTTATTGTTATATTAACATAACATTTTTAAACTCACTCATTCATTATACGCATTATGAAGAAAACGATATTAATAACAGGAAGTACGGATGGTATCGGGAAATTAGCCGCTATAAAACTCGCTAAAGATGGGCACGAAGTTTACGTACACGGGCGGAATGCAGAGAAGTTGGAGCAACTTATCTCAGAAATAAAAGCACAAACCAATAATGAAAATATAGGTGGTTTTACAGCAGATTTATCAGACTTGGATGCTGTCAAACAAATGGCGCAGGAGGTCAATGATAAATTGCCAAAACTTGATGTGCTTATCAATAATGCGGGCGTTTTTAATAGTCCGGTCGCGCTCAATAAAGATGGTTTGGACATGCGATTGGTCGTCAATTATCTTGCACCTTATGTGCTGACGAAAGCCTTATTGCCTTTGATTGAGAAGGGAACTTCACCTCGTATCATCAATTTGAGTTCGGCAGCGCAAGCGGCTGTTTCCTACGAAATATTATCGGGCAAAGCACAAGGCGACGAAAGGAGTACCTATGCACAAAGCAAATTGGCTTTGACCATGTGGAGTTTTCACTTGGCGAATGAGTTAGATAATATTGTCGTCATTCCGGTCAATCCCGGTTCTTTGCTCAATACGAGAATGGTGCGCGAAGCCTTTGGAAAGCACTGGTCACCGGCTGATAAAGGCGGAGATATTTTGTACGATTTAGCCGTTTCAGAAAAATACGATAGTATGACAGGAAAGTATTTTGACAACGACAGAGGTGGTTTCGGGCAGGCACATCCTGATGCTTACGATGGGGCGAAAATTGAAAAGCTGATTGGTGCGACGGATGAAATTTTAGGGTAAAACTGTACTGACGACTTTAGCCGTCAGATGCTTCTTCCCACGACGGCTAAAGTCGTCGGTACGGGGATTTAAAATATTAAATATGACCAAGTATATCTACCTTATTTTTACCCTCATCACCCCAATACAATCATTCTCACAAATAGATACGATGGCACTCAAAACGCCCGAAGGCGTTGCCGAGGCAATGCTTGAATTTATCTCTTTTGAAAAGGGAGAAACCAAAGATTGGGACGAATTCAGAAACCTATTCCTGCCGTCTGCACAAATGATTTCTTTGCGTCCTGATGCGCCTGTTGGCAGGCAAGTACGCACAATGAATCTTGAAGAATTTATACGATATGCCGGACCTAATTATCCCAAAGAGGGCTTTGAAGAAATCGTGATTGGTGTGGAAGTCGATGAATTTAATGGCATCGCTACGGTCTTTCAAAGTTTTCATTGTAAAACACCTTCCGGCTCGTATGAGGCGAGAGGCGTGAACACCTATCAATTGGTGTTGCTCAATGGGAGATGGTGGATAGCGAGTTCGATGTTTATCAATGAATCGGATACCGTCAAATTACCTAACAAGTATTTATTTGAGGAATATCAGACGAAAAGCGATAAGCCAAAAAAGAAGAAACGTCGCTCGAAGAAGGGGTAAGGCAACTACATTTTAATTTTGCCAAATACCGCAAAGTGGTCAGAGCTACTTCCTTTTAGTATCTCTGATTCGATGGGTTTAATGTTGCCTCTATAGAGAATGTAGTCCAAAGTAAGTACCGGCATAGGTATTTTTGCGACATTGGGAAAAGTATGGCTCAAACCCCAGCCTTTTTTGGCAAACAGGTCTTTCCATTCATACCTGATTTCGCGGTATAAAGGCTCAATTTTCATGGTGTTCATATCTCCCGCGATGACTTGGGGGATTCCCTTGTAGCCCTTGTTCAGATATTTTTCGAGTTGTTTCCATTGTTTGGTTCTTAGTTGATAATTTGCTTTGTAATGAAATAGGAAATTATCAGGATTTTCAACGGCTTTTGCGGGTGATGCCAGATGTGAATTGACCACAACCAATGCTTTGCCATTGACCAAAATTTTACCGATTTGATTGATGGGGAATTTAGGATTAGTTCCAATATACTCACACGATTCGATTGGGTATTTTGAGAATATTCCCAGTCCGAGCGTTCCATCATTTACATAGGTTTTTCGGTGTTTATATTTTCCATAAATTGCATTTTTGAAGCTCTTATCCCATGCACTTGTCAATTCTTGTACAACCACAATATCTGCATCAGTTTTCTTAATTTCATTGATGATTTGTTTGTGATATTTGTTTTTAAAATACAAATTATAGGTGAGAATGGAGACCTCTTTTTCTGTACCTGAAACGCTTTCTAAGTTGATTCTCCTAATGTGCTCATAAGACCAATTAAATATGAGCAATCCCACAATTACCAAGAGAGTTTTATGATTTTTTCCAAAACTTTTCTTCCTTCTTCGCCACAAAATCCATCCGCCGATGATTATAATTGGTACTTGGGATAATCCTAACAGGCTTCCGAGAATGAAGTGATTTCTCCCAATTAAGAAGATTATTCCTGCTACGATTAACATGAAGACCAGAAAATTATGGAAGGCTTTTTTCATTGAATTCCTTTTTTCGGTAAGTTATACTACAAATTTTATTTATCAGGCGCAAGCTGCTTTTAATTTTTCCATTGCTTGTTTTTCTTTGTCCGACAATTCAAGAAAAATTTCAGCAGCCATATTCAAATATTTTTTGTCGCCTGTTTCTCCAATTTTAAGAAAAAGGTTTGAAATCTCAGTCCAAAGGGAAGCAATTTCTTTAAAGCTTTCGTAGCCTTCGTGGATTGCTTGAATTTCGAGCTTGTCGGCACTTTCTTTCAAAAAGTCTCTATAAAGATTTCTGAATAATGCGCCTCCGGTTCCTGCCCGTTCCATCAACATGGCTGATGTGTGGAATTCTGTTTTCACGTCTTTGCTAGATTCAAACCATTTTTCTATTTCTTTTGCGGTTTTCTTGATGCCTTTGTAACCGAAGTTTTTAATTGGAGGATTTAGATATTCCGTGGCATTATTGAAAATCGCTTTTTTAATGACCGGGTTTAATTCGGGTAATGCTTCCACTTGGTCAATCGTATAACTTCTGTTCTTTGATGACATCGGACCTTTTTCATTTCTGGCTAATTCCAAATTAGCTAATGTCGTTTTTACTTTTCCTCCTTGTTGGTCCGTGTCAATTAAGTAAGCAAATTCATCATCATATCCATACATGGCTACATAATGACCTGCGAAATGAATTTTATTCGTAAAATAGTCTAAATGATAGCAGTCCAATTTTAGTCCAACGGCTTTACCGTTTGACAAGGGCTCCTCTACATTTTTCCAAGCCTTTTTCAGAGATGAAGTTTCTTTTATCTCTAATTTCAGGTGTAGATTTCTACAAATATTTTCTGTCAACACATCCGTTTTAACCCTTCCACCAATAAACGGAAAGTCCATAGCTTTCATTTTCCAGATAATGTAACCCAATCCTTCACCAATGCCAAACAACATGGGTTCGGATAATTGAATCCCCAATTGTTTGAGTAAACTTCCGGTGGTGGTGGTTTCACAATGTTGTCCGACAAATGACTTGAAATTCTTGACTTTCATGTTTTACTCATTTTGTATGTAAAACTGATTTGGTGCTTCGATTCATAAACGATTGAATCACAAAAATACACAAAAGAAGCGGACAAAAGTCTTTTGTGAGGTAGGAGAATGTGTTGGATAAGTGGCTTGATGATGGAAGTGTTTGCCTTACATAATATTTCCCCACTCAAAAACCTCAAAAGCATACGGTCATTCCGGCTGTGGCAGCTTGGTAGGGTTTCAATCAGGGGCTTTGATTTGAAATGGTGCTGAAACTCGGCAGACCCCGCGTCGCGGTGCGGGGTGACGGGGTGGTTTTCATATATAGGAAAATTCCTTTTTGATAATTTATTTATTGACAAATATGTTAAATGATTGACTTTTATGGCAAAAACTTGACTTATTTGTCAATAATTACTACATTTGTACTGCATAACAACAGTTCTTTGAATAATTAAATGGTATTAAATGGTAAATTTTAACGAATTACGAGAATTTCTTGTAGAGTTGAAAAAATCTGGGCAGTTATCCAAAGAAAATGAAAAGAGAGTAGACGAATTTGTTGAATTTCTTAACAAGTTTCTCAAGAATAAGAAAAAGACAGATTTGATAAAAGCTATAATCTTGGCAGCAAAAGTACTTTGGGAATATTTCAAAAGAGAATAAAATTATGTTTCGCAAAAAACTTAAAACATTTTCTCTTTTTCATATAATTTATGATTGCCTATATTTATCTCAAATGCTGGTGGGTGCCTATTTGTGAAATCAGTAATTTAAGTATGCACTTTACTTATCCAATACTTCCGAGTATAATTAACCTAAAAAGATGTAAAGTATATGTTTTAGAGTCTATTGATTATTACATTTAGGTACTTACCTAAAGTATTCCAGTATCGCTAAAATAAACAGAAATTAAATAGAGAATTGAGTAAAAAAATGATGTTGCTTAATTAACAAAACTGAATTATTTAATTGTTATTTAAAAATATATCCATTTAATACCTTTAAGAGAATTTATTTTTTCACATTGAATGTTTATGTATGAATTATTTTTTGCATGAGTGTTCAAAAATCTATTATTATGAATATCGGTAAAGTTATTGCCGATTGGAGAAGACACAGAAATATGCGACAAAATAAGTTGGCAGAAAAAGCGGATATTCCAGTTTCTGTTTTGTCAAAAATTGAGAATGGTAAAAGAAATCCAAATTTTACTCACTTAGAGAAAATTAGTAAAATAATTGGATTACCTGTACCAATCTTAATGTTCCTTTCTATGGAAAAAGGAGATGTTCCTGATGAAAAAAGAGAGGAATTTGAACATGTTTATCGCAATTTCAAGTCTTTAATTGGTGATGTGTTTAAGTGAAAATTTAAATATCACCACGTCGATAACATATCGTTAATGAATTCAAACATGCTTTGACCTTAAAAAGCAGTTTTTTCAAAGAACTAATTCAACTCAATCCAATCAATCAGGGCTACATGTGTATATATACATGTAGCCCTTTTATTTATTGATAGGAAAATAACCTTAATACATGATAGACTTTCTCGTGGAGAATAACACTTCTTTGTTTTTAAAAAAAGTAAGGAAATGCATCTCTAAAGGTGAATCTGAAAAAGCAATAGAACTACTTATTCAATTTAGCTCTCGTAAGGATATAGATAAGAATGCTTGTAATCACATACTTCTTATATCTAACCAATTTGAAAGCATGAAACATCGAGAAATGAAAGGTCTTAATGTATCTTATGCGGAAAAAAATGACTTTACAAAGCGTTTACTTGATTTGGTCAATTATCTACAAGAAAACTTTGTTGTTGAATCAAATGATGACTTCGTTAGAAACGTAGATAAATCTAATTTTAAAAATATGCAGCGATTAGGAATTTATACTGGCATAAGTATGGTTACTCTTGTGGCAATACTAATTGGAGCGAACATTATATTGAGCATCATAATAGGGGTATTGGCAGTAATCTTATTTTGGAAATTTGACATAGACATTTCGTAGCCGAACCCACTACCCCAACTTCCCCCCCAAATACCCCCCGGTAAAAGACCCCTCACAGTCCGCCAGCCCTTC
>JAHDEO010000220.1 GCA_020628725.1 Saprospiraceae bacterium | reverse complement strand
GCTACTCCAAGCATTCGATATTCCGCTTGGGTGACCCATTTGCGGAAAACAGGAGGGTTTTTTCAGTAAAATGAAAGATAAGTTTAGCTAATTAAGTTCAAGCGCAAGTTCAAGTATCAAGTATCAAGTTTTTTATTTGGCTGCGCCAAATATTATTATAAATACAGTACATGTTTTTTAAGTATTACAAAAAAATGTCGCTTGTGACATTTCGCAATTTGAACTTATACTTGTCCACGATAGCTATCGGGATTGCACTTGTACTTTCTCTCTCCTCTTGCGGTGAAACATATTTTTACGAAAAAACCTACGAACTGCCTGATAATCAGTGGATTTATGCCGATACGCTGAATTTTGAAGTAGATATTACAGACACCATCAAAACGTATAATCTTATCCTCGACATCGAACATAGCGTCGATTATCCTTATCAAAACAACTACGTTTACATACACACACACTTGCCTGCGGGAGAGCATTTGGGTAAGCAATTAAGCATTGATTTGGCAGAAAAAAGCGGAAAATGGTACGGCAAATGTAATAGTGAAACTTGCCTTGTTAGCACCATTATCCAACCGAATGCATACTTCAATCAAATCGGAAAACACTGTTTTAGCATCGAACAATATATGCGAATGGATAGCTTGCCGAATATCCACGCCGTCAGTTTGAAAATACAAGAAACGGGTATGACAAGATAATGCTGAAATGCGTTAATGATACAATAAAAAACATAGTATCGTTAACGCATTTCAGCATTGTCGCATTATTTCGGTACTCTGGAAGAAACACCATTATTTTTACCCCAAAAAATCTTATCCGGTGCGCTGATATCTCCATCTAAATTATAATCACCGGGTAAGTAGAGGTTGGATGTACCATTGTAATCAGACCAGATAATTTTATCAAAACCACTGATTTCATAACTTTGGATATCTGCCATTTGGTCACCATCACCGGCAAACATCAACCATATTCCCTCGCCTTCATTTTGGTTCTCGCTATCATCACCTTCCCCTTCATCTCCAATATCGGTTTCAATAAATAACTGTCCGCTACCACTACCTGCCGGACCTTGATAGCTATTTTGAATGCGAAAATCATAACTAAGTCTTTCATCCTCAATAAGGACATGTTCACGCGACATAATACCCATATGGTTACGATGCTCAATAACAATATAAACGGAATCAACGTCCAATTCTAAAGGCAACGCACAGGTATTGATAAAATCTACTTCTCCATCACTAAGCAACAAAGCTGCTGTTTTAGCGATTTCAGTATCTGCTGTTGTACTGTCTCTAAATGAGACCAATATCCAATCTACGACATCTTTTGAATAGGAATCTTCATCAAAATCAAAGCCCTCAAGCCCGTTATAATTCCAAGGAGCAATCGTATAAGGCTGACCTATCGGAGTAATAGGTACACTCGAACCGGGTGGTCTTTGTCCGGGAAGCAATTTACGCTCGGTATTGAGCGTGGTATGCATTTCGCCTTCTTCAATATTATAGGCTCCTTCAAGGTAAACACCAAGTTCAACATCTATACATTCGGTCTCGCAAATTTCGGCAGTGATAAGTACTTGGTTACTCACTGCCTCACCACAAGGCGTTTCTATGGTGCATTGATAAAAACCGGGTTCAGTAACATTAATGGTGTAGGTAGTATCACCATTTGACCATAGATATCTACTACCGATACGCGGTACAGATAAATCTACGCCCACACTATCACAGCCAATCACCTGCCCCGCACCGGAGATAAAAACCGAGCCGCTAAATTCATCAGGGTCGGTTTGCTGCGTCAACTCTATATCAACCATCTGGATATTATCATTTTCATTCTCCTCCAAAATCTGATTGAGCGGGTCAACTTCCATGACAAGTTTGTAAGTCCCGTTGCAGGTACCATTTGGAAGAGTGATAAGCATACCATCAATATTATACTGATAAACATCTGTATAGCCTACACTAATCCCCTGATTGTCAGCCTCACAGCTATATTGCTCACCTCCCAGACCATAATTGGGGATATTGCTTGCATCCAGAATTTCTCCGTTTTCGTCACGACAGTCACCGGGACGCTCTTCACAACTATCCGTATCTGCAAGACAAAATCCCATCTTGGTCTGCTCACCAATGATGGGCCAATTGAGTGGGTTGGGCTCATCCGGAATTTCGATACGAACCGTATAATAATTCCAACTATCCACATGCATATGCCCATGTGTAGGATGATAAGTCATGAAACCGGCATTGCGATCTTCAAAACTGATATCCGCACCGGATTTTTTGTAAATTCTCTGTTTGATGAGTTGTTCCGGTAAGCTCCCATCAGGACACACGGTTATGGGTATATTAGTAAGTGTATCTGTGCCGCATATAAAAGTATTGGTCGGTATCACCCGAAGGGGACCGTGACCAATATTTGGCGTAGAAGCTGAAATACGCAATACCCCCGGAAACTCAGGGCGAAGAACAGGGTCTTGCAGTATATCATTGGAGAGTGTGACATTTGGTAACAAATAACATTCATCGCTTTCATCTTCACAGGCACACCCCGAAGCATCTTCTAAGGTACAATCTTGTGAAAAAGCGGTATTCGATAGTAGTAGTGTTAATAGTATTAAGGGCAAGGAAAACTTCATGGTTCGATTTTTTTTAGATAGTAGTAGTAAGTGCTTCGACGAAAATAAATTACACTTTCATGTCACACAATTCGCTGAAAGCGAATTAATTATTGAACTTGAACTTGATACTTGAATTTGTACTTGCACTTATAAATTCAAAATTGGTTTTGTATTATTTTTATTTTAACAAATTATTATTCAATCATTTACAATAAAATAAATTATAACATATTATTTCAATACAATATTTCATAAAATCCTCCTTTCACAAGACGTAAATTAAATCAATTAGGTGTGCAGGTAATGAAAATATTTTCATCAATTTTTCTTATACCCTGTCACTAAAATAACAAATCTCCATTCAAATGCATCATAAAACACATTTAAATGGAGATTTGTTAAAGTTTTAACCTCAATCGCAAATTCAACTTCAATTTTTAATTTGCTAATGGCAAATCATGGCTGAATTTGAACTTGTTCTTGAACTTTATTTGGGTACTCTTGATGAAATACCATTATTGTTAAACCAATAGGCTTTATCCGCACCATTGACATCGCCATTGAGGTTATAATCAGCGGCTTTGTATTGGTCAAATTGTCCATTATTATCAAACCATATGGTCTTATCGCTGCCGGTGATGTCAAAACTCGGCATATCACTTTGGTCGCCATCACCTGCAAACATTACCCATGTACCATCGGAGAGTTCTTTTTGTCCAAAACCCGCGCCACCGCGATAACTGTCTGATGCTGTGAAATCGTAAGTCAGCATACCACCAACAATCGGAATGGCTTCCGGTGACATGATGCCCATATGATTACGATGTTCAATTACGATATACACCGAATCAGCCACACCAACATTAAGCGGACAACGTGCCGGAAAATCTATACTGCCATCTTGCAGGAGCAATGCTGCGGTTCTTCCGACTTCGGAAGTTTTTTCTGTATCTGTTCGAAATGAAATCAGTAACCAATCGACCACATTATTAGGATAATCACTATCAGTCCAATCGCTGCCTTCAGTACCGGAATAATTCCAGGGAGCTGCACTATATGGTTGTCCCGCAGGTGTCGGTGCCACAATTGCGCTAACAGGAGTTTGTCCGGGCAATAAGCCTCGTCCGCTCAAACCATTGAGCATTTGCCCTGTCCCCACATCGTAAGTCCCTTCTATCGCCGCGCTCAATTGCAGATTGATACAATCTTGCATTTTCACCAAAAACAAACCTTCTCCAATATTACTAATTGCAATCACGCCACTTTCAAAGTAAGGATAATTGCTCCATGTACCGCTAAAATTGGCACTATTGCTGGCGGGATAAGTATCGAAGTAAGCAACCTCTTCAAGATTGCCGGTGGCAACGCCATTTACATCAATAATCCGTAGTCCTGCACGGTAATTGGATTGGTAAGCATAATCGCCGTTGATGTAAAGATTATGGTCTATCGCTGCTTCGGTAGATTCAAAATAACCTATATAAACAGGTACATCCAAATCGCGCACATCCCACAGGTGTGTGCGGGTGTTGTGTCCGTTTTGTGACTCGTCAAGTTCGTCGTTCATCAGGAAATATTGGTGGTCGGGTGTGAGCCAGCCTTGATGGGCATAACGTCTGCCTGTATATTGGCTTGAAGCTATCAACTGCATATCGTTTTTGTCCGTCACATCTACGATGACGAAGCCAATTGAGCCATTGGAATTAAAACAAATTTCTGTACCTGTGTAATCGGCGTCCGGTCCCGTGTAATTGACACATTGGGCATCATGTGTGTATCCTGAAGTACTGTAACATCCTACATAACGCGGCAACATCGGGTCACGAATATCCACTACAACCAAGCCGCCGCCACATAAATCTGAGCCTACTAAATAGGCAAATTCAGAATCTTCATTGATAACGATATTATGCGTACCACCTACCATACCGCCGATGCCCGTATCTTCAAAATGGTTGGTTTCCGTAAATGTCACAGGTGGAGTATTGACAGCATCCAACTGAGTGAGGTCAAAAATTTGCATTCCATGGTCGGCTGCTTCACTGACAATGAAAGCATGGTCTTTATGCACCTTAATATCACGCCATGTAGAACTACCGCTGTGAGAAGGTAAATTTCCCACATAAACAGGATTGAGCGGGTCGCTAATGTCTATAAATGCTGTTCCGTTGGTACGTCCCATCAAGACGTATTCTTTGCCCGACACAGGACTTGTCCAGCCCCAGATGTCATTGCCATTACCGCCGCCCATATCTGCCATAGGTATGTGCGAGAGGAGATTGATACCGTTGCAAGGGTACATACCAGCCATACCATTGATGCAGTCCGTTTGTGCATAAATGATTCCTTGCAATGCCAAAAGCATCACAAGGCATGCCGTTTTTTTCATAATATAAAATTTCTTCATTCGAGTGTTTGATTGATTGATAATTTTATCATTTCATAAGTGCCTGTTTAATTGGAACATCATTACACCTCCCAAAGGTTGTAAAATGAGTAGATTAATCGGAAGATTTTTTGCTAAGAATCAGCAATTTAGGACAGGGTATTTTTAGAGATTTTGGTTTTTGGTGTCACGGAAGTGGTTTTTTATTTAATTCATTGAATTTTTCTGTTAGCCAGATGCGTTCTATTGTGGGAAGTGTTTGAATACTTCTTTGTAGATTCTGTAAGGGATTTATATCTATGGGTTTTCCGTTTTTTTTCTTTTGTCGAAAATTGTGTAATCGCCGGGTGAGGGTGGCGAAGTTGAGGTAGATTTGTTTGAATTTTTTACCCAATTTCTTTTGATTGCGGATGTAGTCGCGGAATCGCTCACGTTTATGGGTAAATGTTCTGTCTTGGCAGTTGTAGGTGGTTTTTATGGCGATAACCTCAAATGAGATGCGATAGTAAAGGTCGGGTTCGCGCATGACTGCCAATTTCCTTTCCATACGCTCCAATGCGTTGATGTCTTTGCAATTTGTAGTAACAATCTCGTCATAGAGTTCAAAAAACTTGCTGTTTTCATCTTTTCCCACATTACATTTTTGATAATATTTCCCCTTAAATAAAGCTGCCTCTTGCTTGAAATTTAAGTCCATGAGCAAGTGTCTGTAATTAATGTAATGTTGAAAAGAAATCTTATTTTGGTTCACTCCCACACCTGCCACTGCAATATCTTCATCGAAAAATCTTGCATAAATTTCTCGCAATTCTTCATACCAAAAAAAATCGCTTGTGTATCGGGTATTTTGCTTCACAAAGTTGATAAGACGGTCAAAAAATTGCTTCTTTTCGATAGTTCCCAGCGAAACATTGAAAAGTATTTTTTTGTGAATTTCGAGTGTGTCGCGGGTATTGTGTTGTGCAAATTGCCAAAAACTAAACCATGCGTGAAGTAATGGATATTCGTCAGGCATACTTTTTTTAATAATGGCTTGGAAAGCATCCATACTACCGTAATCAAACTCGAAACCACTGAGCATATTACGCTCTATCATTGATGTGGCATAATGGACTTTCATTAAGACATAATATCTATCGATACTATCCATCAACTCCTGTAAGGCTATATCCGTTTTTTTATGACGATGGTGATGGAGGATATGATGCACAAATTTAATGTCCGCTATCAATATATGATGTTCGTAGTCAGATTGGGTATTATTTTTATTCGTTGACAGGCATTTGGCTAATTCACGATTAGTCAATAACTCCACCTCATTGCTTGCTTGTCTTTCTCTCAAACCTTCTATTAAAAACCGCCTCTGTGTCTGTTCGTCTTTTTCAAATTGAGTAAAGGCGATGTAGCGTTTCACCAATTTCAGTAAATCTGAAAAATCGGTAGGTTTTGCCCTGAATTGAGTCGGGTTCAGTTCGCTAAACTTAGCACCTGTGGGTCTGGCTTTTTTGATTTTACTGAATAATGTACGTAGTCTTTCTTCTTTTGGATTGTTAAAAAATTTGGATTGAATGAATCTTTCCAACTTGAATAACTCATCATTTTGAAGTAAATCCAAGTACAAAAACAGCTTATTTTTGTATTTTTTTGACACTAAAATTTTATTTAAATATTTGAAAGTTAATTTATATTAAATAAAAAAATCAATAATGTATTTCCTATTTAAACGAAATTTGATACATCATATTATTTGTAAATTTATAAATTAATATTGAACATTGCATCAAGAGAGAATGGAAGATACAAATTAAGTCTGAAAATATGTCACTTTTACACATTGAATAACCAAGTACATTCAATTTAATTTATAAACCAAATTACCTGATTTACCATGAAAAAAATCATTCTGCTTTTCATTTTTTTGTTACTGAATTATTGCCTTGCAGCTCAAAATCAGCAACCCGTTGCAGTAGATGACATCTTAACTTTAATTGAGGTAGATAAACTGATTGACCAAGTAATCCTAAATGACTCTGACCCCGAAAATGACAGTATTTTTACCACCTTACTCACTGAACCCGAAAACGGTACATTGGAATATTTTTGTGCCAACGGTTCATTTTGTTACCAACCCGACTCTAGCTTTGTCGGGATAGATACCTTTACTTACGTGCTGACCGATAGCCTTGGCAATATGGATACGGCTATCGTCTTTCTGAATGTGGCGGCGCAGGATAGTATTGCCTTTGGCGCAAAGTCGGGCGGCTGTACGTCTACCATTCTGCCTAATTGTAGGACTGCTTTTAATGCCCCTCGCGACCCTTGTACAATACCGCTTCGTCCTTCAAAACTAAATCGTGCTGTGGAAGGAATTTCCGAATTGCAAGATGGTTTTCTCGAATGGAAAAATTTGTTGGCAGCAAATGACAGTTGTGATTTTTTCGCATTGTACGACCCACCAGATTTTGGTACGCTCTACCTTGCGAATGTAAATAGTAGCAATGTTGCAATAGATACTATTGATGGTGATTTTGACCTTGACAGCTTGTTTTATTATGAACCCAATCCACTGTTTATTGGTGTTACCAATGATAGCTTCGGCTTGCTTAAATGTGGCGAATTGGACGATGGCGAAATTTACTGCGATTCGATAGAGATTCAAATGACAATCATTTACGAAGAACCTTGCGATTACACAGACATAGAGAAATACTGCTGTGTATCGACCACTTCCGCTTTCCCTTGCGATGTATTGGCGAATGATTTGGCTTTATTGGACTCGATATTTCCCGCGCCCGATTATACGGTAAGTGGTCTTGTGATTAGTGATATTTTGATGTCGCCAGATAGTGGTATGGTCAATATCAATGCTTCGATGGATAGCTTGATTTATAATGCAGACGGTTTTTCAGGGCTTGATAGTTTGATCTACCAGACTGAGTTTACGGTGACCAATAATATTACGGGAGAAACGATAACTTTTATGAGTTCGCCACAAACGGTTTTAATATTGCCGGATGATAATTGTATCCTTGAAGTGCAACAGATGGTTACACAATCAGTTATCTGTGGTGGCGAGTTGTGCATAGAACCGACTGCAATTTTGGAGGTAACATCGGAGGTGTTTGCCCTATGTCCTGACGACTTGGAGTGTACGAATGACCTGCTGAGTGACTACACATACACGCTTCCACCTAACGGACAATTAAACGAAGAAGGGAAGTTCATTATTCCAATACCGGAAAATTGTCCACCGGAAGTAATGATTATCGTTTGTGAAACAGAAAATCCCGATGAGTGTGTGGAAGTTGTGATTCCATTGGTTTATCCTGATAAAGTTCCTACGCTTTCAGAATGGGGACTTATCATTCTTTCGCTACTAATGCTTATCATTGGTGTCGTAGCAATTAAAACAGAACAACAAGCAGCTTTCGAGCTATCATCATAACACCAACGAAAGTCCTGTAATCCCTTTATTTTCAAAAAACTTAATCAATTACATATTCATCTATGCCTTGCCTGCCTTACGCTGTCGCGTGGGTGTGGGGTGGGTGAGGTATGTGTAAGACGATTGCCAAAAATTGTATATAAACTTTTATAATTATCATGAGAAAAATTATTTTTATAGCTATATATTTATTCGTAACTTCAATAATTGCATACGGTCAATTCGGAGCAGTTACTGCAACTAAAGGCGTTTATTGTAATTATAATGCTCCTAGCCAATGGTTGATAGGAAGTGGCTGTTCTAATAACACAAATTATCAGTTAAAAAATGCTTTTTGTGGGTTTACAATTTGTGAACCGGAAACCTCTGGGTCAGATACTTGTTATTTGAGATTTAGATATAAAACTGCTTACTTTAATGGTAACGATATTCCACCAAATACAAGCTCTGCTCAATTTTGGGTAGAAAATGAGTCTGGATTAATAAGAAGATATAAACTTGAAAACCTCAACGGTTTTAGCTATAAGACGCCAATAGTTAAAATTCCAGGATGTGATACAATAAAATTTGCTTTCATGCTCCTAAATATTAAGGCAAATATAAATGGGGCATCCCAACCATTTTTAGAGGTTCGACGAGCAGTCAATAATCAGGATAACGCTGTATGTAATGCCAATTGGAATATTACCGATACGTTGGTATTGACTCCGGTAGATACAATATTCCAAAATTTATATAATGAGCTAAAAGGGCTTGATACTTTAGGTTGTACAAATCCAGACGCCTATAACTACAACCCTAACGCTATACAGAATAATGATACATGTGAAACTTGTTCAGACAATATTCAAAATGGAGATGAACAGGGAATTGATTGTGGAAGTATGCAAGCTATCAACTGTCCTCCTTGTCAATTACACAACATCCCCACCCTCTCCCAGTGGAGTCTAATCATCCTCACCTTACTTATGCTAATTGTCGCGATAGCCGGCATAAGAGGCAAGTCAAATGACATTCAATTGAATTACAAGCAATAGGATAGCCCCCACAGCAGTATGGTAACACAAAGCAGCCGTATACTGCTCATCCCCACAAGCCCCCCCTCTGTACCTAAGGCGATTTACCGAAAAGCCAGAACAGAGTAGGTAGTCATTTTTAAATTAAAATATTTTGAAAACAAAAATTGTATTGCTCTTTTTGTTGGGATATTCGACGGCACAAGCAGATTATGTCGATGACCTGAACGCTGCGATGAGCAATTGGAATAGCACCTACGGTACACACGTTACAATGAATGGTTGGACGACAGTCGGTACGATTACCGACCTTGACGAAAGAGACAGCGTTATCGACGCAATGACCGATACCGGTTCGACATATGTGGTCACAGGTAATCCATCAGTGCCGGATAGTGTTACGGCGATTTCCATTAGTGCGGCGCATGATACGCTGCTTATGCAATGGAATACAATGGTAGATACCCTCGTCGAAGTTGGTCAAACCATCGTTTCCATAGAATGGCAGTTCAATGATACAGGAACAATTTTTAACTCTACGGCAGTTTGTGTGAGCGATAGTATTGTATTTGACCCGATGCTTTCTACTGCGGTGGTACTTGAAGACGACCTTACCAGAACAAGTGGTAGCTCAAATATCTACTGGATTTGGGGCAGCAAACGCGGAGAAGTTTGGTGGTGGGTGCAATGCAATAGCGCACCGCCGCCTGTATGCAGCTCGCAAGGGGGGCGGATGGATGACCCTCGGCTCTGCCCATTGCGAAGTGCAAGAAGTAGCGGTAGCCGGAAACAACTGCAAAATTCAATACGGTTGGGGTTGGAGTACACCGATGGCTTCCTTCAAAATTACTTGGAACGCCGGAAAAGCCAAATTTGATGTCTCTGTAAGCGGCATCGGCAGCACGGGCAGAGGCAATGGCTCGGAAGTAGATCCCTGCGTTGTGGTCAATGCTTGTCTGGACGAAGATTATGCGACCGATGAGGTGTATGGCAGTTACCACGCAGGTGGCGTACTTATAGTCGATGGCACAGTTCCGACCGGGCATACCGCCGAATTGAAAGCGGGTCAAACCGTCATACTCGAACAAGGCTTCGCAATGGAAGAGGAAACTGAACTCTCCATTGCAATAGCAGATTGTATAGCTGATGAATTGGGTGATTGTTGGCGTTGCGACCCCGATAATGTTATCGTAGAAAGCGTCCACCCCAATGTGAGCCAAGCGTGGTGCAATCAATTCGGCGGGAGCTACACATGGACGCCGGGACAAAACTTCAATATCGGCGACCCGTGTCCGGGCGGATTTAGTCCGTTTTGTGGCGAAATACACAATCAGGTCATGGATGCGGTGTATCAATCCTTAATTTTTGCGCTTGAAAGCGGTCTTACAGAAGTAGAAATTTTGGATGTCACTTACCAAACGACCATCATTACATTGGCAGAACTTTCCGGCAATTCGCCACCTGTTATCGAATCTACATTAGCGACAATAGGCTTTCCTAATTATTTCCCAAGTTTCGAGGAAGACTCAATGCTAATAGATGATTTATACGATACAGCAATTGCCGAATTGGATGATTTACAATTGAAAAATGATTTGGAAAATCTCATATTTATGATAGACGAATCCGAGGATTACGAGCAATTCGTTACTTACCTCATCAATTTAGAGCAAGCCTATCAAGGCACTACTCATCAGGATTTTGTAACCGCCGTAGTTGATGTAGCCGCGTATTCTTATCAGTATTGGGAAAATAATATTGCCAACTGGACACTATTTAATATTTCTACACTTAGACCTCCCGGGACGGCGAAAAAATCGTTAAAGCCGATGTCAAAGGAGCTATAGCAGGTGGAATATCCGGTGGCATAACAGGCGGACCTGCAGGTGCCGGAGTTGGTGTATGCGTGGGCGCAGGTGTAAGTTCAGCCCTTGAGGGCATCTGGAACGCTTTGGGTTGGTAATTCAAGTTGCATATCCGCAACTTATACCATTTTAAACAACCGATGTCGTATAAAAACGAACATCTTTTGCCGATATTCTTCGTTAAAAATACTCGCCGTAACGTTGGCTATGCCTGTGTTTTTCGCCTCGACTATCAACAAAATCTGCTCATTTTTATTTACGACATCGATTATTTAAAATGGTATTAGTTCACAGTGAGCGTATTGCACAAATGGGTATAGGACAAATCCAAATTAAAG
>JAHDEO010000219.1 GCA_020628725.1 Saprospiraceae bacterium | reverse complement strand
AGCGTGTATTATTGACAATATAAATAATGCCTCAGAAACTACACTTAGTGTGCAACAAAATGTACCAAATCCATTTAGCAGAACAACCAATATCACCATTGATTCTAAAGCATCAGGTGAGTTTGATTTCAAAGTCTTTAGCTTGGTTGGTGAAATGATACATAGCCAAGTGTTGAGACTTTCAATGGGCGAGAATATCGTTCAATTTGATGGTTCAGACCTTAATTCAGGTATGTACTTTTACTCTGTTGGTCAAGGAAATGATGTAGTGACTAAGCGTATGATTGTTTCTAAGTAATTGAGAATAAATAGTTGATAACTTATTCATCGTTAATACAATAAAAAAATCCTGATGTCGCAGACATCAGGATTTTTTTTATTCACCATTTTAATTTTCACTTCTTCATTCTCAATTTTTGAGAGATTTTTCAACGGTCTGGCGGAGTCCTTCTATGAGAAGGCTTTGATTTTTAATGGTAGCTTGTAGTTCTTGCATTTCGGTGTGCAATAGGTTTTTGATATTTTGTGGTGAAGGCAAGAACGGACTCAACTTCGCACGCACATACCAAATCTCCCGTACATCGCCCAAATCTGCACGAAACGGCTCATAAAATGTATTGTCCGATATTAATTCCAATTGCTTATCTGTTTTGAGGTGGTTAAACACCCGCTTCACCAATACATCTCCGCGCGTCACGACCACATATACGTAATTGTCCTTAATCGAACTCTCCCAAAGCGTTGGTTCCAAGTAGCTGCAAATCACTTTATCTCCCTCAAAAAGTGTCGGTTCCATGCTATCGCCTGATACATCAAATGAACGATGTGTACCCACCTTATACTTATAATCAGGCAATGAATATGTCGGCAAATCCTGAATAAAAGTCGGGTCAGTCATCTGTCCTGCATAGCCTGCTTGTGCGGGTATGGGTACATGTACAATGCGTTCATCGTCTTGCCCATTAGTCACGATGGTCAAGACGCGGAAGTTTTTGTGGTCTTCTTCCGTCATAAACATCGGACCTTCTCCGGTGTAGATATAAACGGGGTTAATTTTATATTTCTCAACTGCTTTACGCAGCAATTCAATCGTCACATCACGTCTGCCCTTCAAAATCTCACTCAAACTCTGCGGTAAATAATCCAATGACAATGCAAATTGACGGCTTGAGCGTACACTTCCATCCCCTTTGAGTTGGTCATGACATTTAATAAAACGTTGGGTGATAACACTGTTCATATTTTTAATGCTACAATGCTACAATGCTACAATGTGATAATGATTTTGTTATTGTAGCATTATCGCATTTCAGCATTGTCGCATTAATTAGTAAGGAGGACAAAGTTATAAATTATTACCAAAAAAGTGAAATTTTTAAGCAGAAAAGTATCAAAAAAATTACATTGGTAATGAAATACGCCGAAAGAATGACATTATTTTACTTTGCTACGCGAAAAATTTATTACATTCACACTAAATAATTTTGAATGCGCAAATTTTGAATAGAATTGATGAGCAACCATTCAAAATTCAAAATTCATTCATTCAAAATTATGAACAACGCAAATCAAATCGCACAAGCCATGTATCGCGACGATGCTTTCAGCAAGTGGCTGGGTATCGAAATAGTGGAAATGAAAGCCGGATATGCTAAGTTACAGATGACGGTAAGAAAGGAAATGACCAATGGCTTTGGCATTGCACACGGAGGCATCACGTATTCGCTATCGGATAGTGCTTTTGCCTTTGCGTCCAATTCGCAAGGTAAACATGCAGTATCTATTGAGACAAGTATTTCACATATAAAGCGTGTGGATGTAGGAGATGTATTGACGGCTATTGCACAAGAAAAGCATTTGTCTAATAAAATAGCTGTCTATCATATTGAAGTCATCAATCAACGGGCGGAGAAAGTCGCGCTATTCAAAGGAACGGTTTATCGTACCTCAAAAGAATGGGAAACTTAGGGATTTTTGATTGAGTGATTTTTGATTGAATTTCGCCGTGCGAAATTTGTGTAATAAATCAATCAAAAATCTCCAAACCAAAAATCTAAAATCACACAAATTCTGAGATAAATGCACTAATTAAAACACTCGTAATCAACCAATAGCCCAGATGCGTCCACACATATCGCATAGATTTTTTCTCCACAAAAGCGTGAAAGCCTACAAAGGGAATCCCAAATACAAAGGCATTAATCACTCCATGAAAAACGCCGTGTCCGAAATGGCGATGTTTGTAGCGATATTTAGCCAAAAACTCTTCCACGACTTGCTGCGATTCCTGCTTTCCCATCATAATATCTGTGAAGAATAATTCGTAAAACCCCATTTGATGAATCACCAAATTGATATATCCATACACCAAGGTAAAACTCAAACCAAACGCCAATAGCACCTGCCACCATTTTAAACCACTAAGTCCTTCAATACCAGCCCATTTCACAATGGGCGATTTAGGATTATACCAAATTGCAGCAATGATTAGAGGGATAAATGAAATCAGAAAAAACGCAGTATAATTTAAGTTCATCATAGTGTTGTGATTCGTTAATTCGTGTATTCGTTGACTCGTTATTCGTTCTTATTTTGCGTGGGCTTTTCTTTAGGAATTGAAGGTGCGTAGTGGCAAATTCAAAAAACCTTATTTTTCCAACAAAGAAACAAAAAAATAGATGTACAAAAATGTAAATTTACCCCGAAATCGAATTTGAACTTGCACTTGATTCTTGAACTTGAGCTTAAATAAATGATACAAGGAACACACAACGCCGTAGCAGACCCCCGAAATAAAGACGTCAAAATTTTCATCAATGGAGAACTTTTTCACCGTGACGATGCTAAAATATCTGTCTTTGACAGCGGTTATTTGGTGGGCGATGGCGTATGGGAAGCTCTACGTTTGCATCATGGCAAATTGGTCTTTTTGAAAGAACATTTAGACCGTCTCTGGCAGGCTGCCAAAACGGTAGGAATGACCTTGCCTTTCTCCCGCGAAGAATTGACTGAAAACATCTGGAAAACGCTCAAAGCCAACGATATGCATGATGGCGTACATTGTCGAATCATGGTGACGCGCGGCATCAAAAAAACACCTTCACAAGACCCGCGCCTTACCATTTCCGGTCCGAATGTCGTCATCATTGCCGAGCATAAAAAAGCTTCACAAGAAAATAAAGAACGCGGTGTCACACTCTTCACCAGCACCATTCGACGCGGTTCGCCCGACTACCTTGACCCGCGCCTCAATTGTCATAGCAAACTCCACGAAGTGCAAGCCCTCATTCAAGCCCTCGAAGCGGGTACAGATGAGGCATTGATGTTGGATATTCACGGTTTTGTGGCGACTTGTAATGCGACCAATTTTTTTATGGTCAAAAACGGTGAGGTCTGGACATCAACAAGCCAATATTGTATGAATGGTATCACACGTGGCAATGTCATTCGTGTTTGCAAGGAAAATAGCATTCCTTGTTACGAAAAAAACTTTTCACTCTTTGATGTCTATGGTGCAGATGAAGCTTTTGTTACAGGTACTTTCGGTGGATTGACGCCCGTTACGCAGGTTGATGGACGCACGATAGGAGAGGGGGGATTCGGAGAGATGACCCGC
The DNA here is from genome assembly GCA_020628725.1 of Saprospiraceae bacterium. Taxonomy (GTDB): domain Bacteria; phylum Bacteroidota; class Bacteroidia; order Chitinophagales; family Saprospiraceae; genus JAHDEO01. Next base: position 8,069 of record JAHDEO010000219.1, on the reverse strand, counting down.
CGATTGAGTAATTTGTATAAAGCCCTCATTCAATCTGAAATAGAAAAAACGTAAAGCGATTCTTGTACCGATGAAAATCGGTATTGCAAATCGCTCCATCACAAAAGCTGTGGGTTTAAACCCACAGCTTTTGTGATGTGATAAATATTTTTCGGAAATTTATATCATAGAAAAATGTCTGGAATCACAAGAATAAATCTCTGGTCAGGTCCTCGTAATATCTCCACTGCATTGATGTATTCTTTTGCTCAACGACTTGATACACAGGTATTTGATGAACCATTATACGGTTTTTACCTTAGCAATTCAACGGCAGACGAATACCATCCCGGTGCAGTAGACATCATTAATACGATGGAAAATGATGGCGATGAAGTCATGCGAACACTCTCCACGCTCGACGATTCTCCCGTCTATTTTTTCAAGAATATGACGCATCATTTGCTGGATTTGGAGCGTGATTATCTTCGGAATTTCGTCAATGTCATTCTCACACGCAATCCGGTGGAGATGCTGCCATCTTTTGCAAAGGTAATTCCCCAACCTACTATGCGAGATGTTGGTTATCAACTTCATATTGACTTGATACACGATTTACAGGCGATGAATTTACCCGTTATCGTTGTCGATTCTAAGAATATTTTATTGAATCCCGAAGAAGAACTTACTAAACTCTGTGAAGCGATTGGGATTCCATTTGATGATACCATGTTGAGTTGGGAAAAAGGTGCGAGATCCGAAGACGGTATCTGGGCAAAGCACTGGTACGCCAATGTCCATAATTCCACCGGATTTCAACCCTACAAACCCAAAACCGAGCCTTTTCCGAAATATTTAGAGCCGCTTTTGGAGGAATGTGAGGCTTGTTATCGGGAGTTGCATGCTTTCATGGAATAATCCCAAAACCCTGTAATTGACTCATTATCAAACTGTTAATAAATAATGTGTTAACCCTAATTTCGCTCCCATCTTTTCACGGGATTATTTTTTATAAGTAAAATGATCACCGACACCCACCTTCTGCTATTCTAATATTGAATTCATTACTGAATTGGTTTTCTCAAAACTATTTAACAATATATACTATGCAATTCAAACAGTTTTTTCTCGTGCTTTGTGTCTTGACTCTTATTTTTTCTGCTTGCCAAAAAGACGATGAAATTATCGTCACGCCTCCCGATGAAGAACCACCTGTTGAAGATAATACCTTTATCATTAAGACAATAGTGGACGATAGCGATACGCTCAATTTTCCTTTTGAAGAATGTAGTTTTAGTAGCTATACACAAAGTTCCTCATATGGAAGTGGTACTGCACTATTGAATGGAGTAGATTATAACATAAAAAACTTGACGACCAGACTTCGAGCATCTAACAATGTGTTATATTTTCGACTTGAATTTAAGCAACCTGAAACCGAAGGGGAAATTAACCTGACAAGAGTGTCAGAAATTATAAACTCAGAAATCAACAATGGTCAAAGCGAATATTTTAACCTGAGTCTTGCCTTAGAGATAAATGATGTCTATTACAGAAACCAACGTAGTGACTATAGTTTCGACTCCCATAGTTCAGATTATAGTTATGAAATTACTGAATATGAATTCGGATACGATGCTGAATGTTTGGCAACATCTGCCATAAAATTAAAGGGGAACTTTAAAGGTACATTCAGCGATTATGAGTTTGGCGTAGCTGTTGACTCTATATACGTGGAAGTGCCTGATTTTGAGGTGTTAGTATTGATTTATTAAAATATCTAAAATCGTATTTAGATATTTCATGCAAAACAACTAAAGCGATATGTCTCTGTGATATGTCGCTTTTTTATTTTGGATAACGTAATTAAACTCAAAAATCAATTTTCTAATTTCGATTTTTGAATTTAAAACAACCGCTAACCCAATAAAAAATACTCAAAACATAATTCCGCAAAAGTATCACATCACTTTTATATTATTTCAAATTTAAAAACTGTGAATTTCGACAATTCTTAATTGAGGCAAATTTTATTTTAAGTAAAATTTAAACAGGCGAATTTATTTTGTTTTTTGACTAAAATTGAAAGATATTTGCGAAATAATATTTCACTCTCCAAATAATAAAATATTCGCCTGTCGTATCCATTTAAATCAGTTTTATAGGTATCACTATCCTCATTTTAAATGAGAATTTCAGCAATGAAGAAAAAATAACCTTTCAATTGAGCGCGGGCTTTCCTTTAGGAATAGAAGGTGCGCGTGAGCAATTGAAAGGTTATTTTTCACTTACGAAAAGTCGGAAATATGGAATACGACCAACAAAATCGTCGAGCGAAGCGTTCGTTATACACACCTCAATTAGAAAAAGACTCCTGCGGCACAGGCTTAATCGCCAGTTTAAAAGGCGAAAAATCGCACCAACTCATCGAAGATGCCCTCTTCATGTTGAGCAATATGGAGCATCGTGGTGCTTGTGGTTGCGAACCAAATACGGGCGATGGCGCAGGTATTCTGACCCAAATGCCGCACGAATTTTTCCAACGCAAAGCCCTCGAAATTGGCTTCGATTTGCCCGAATATGGCAACTACGGTGTGGGCATGGTCTTCATGCCCAATGAGCGTAGTTTGCGTAGTCAATGTCGTACTTTATTCAATGATTATATTGATGAATTGGGTTTTGAATTGCTCGGTTATCGCAAAGTACCTACCGACCACGAAGAACTCGGCGATTCTGCCATTGACGTAGAGCCGCGCATGGAACAGGTCTTTGTAAAACCCTATAAATCAATGGATAGCAAGGATTTGGAACGCCGTTTATTTGTGCTTCGCAAATTTTCTACGCATAATATTCACAAAACATTTCCGCAATCTAAGGACGCATTTTACATTACTTCTTTTTCGTATAAAACAATTATTTATAAAGGTCAATTGACCACGCACCAACTCCGCCCATACTTTCCCGACCTCCAAAGTCGCTCCTTCAAATCGGCGATTGCGCTGATTCACTCCCGATTTTCGACCAATACCGTTCCGAAATGGAAGCTCGCGCAGCCTTTCCGCTACATCGCGCATAATGGCGAAATCAATACCATTCAGGGCAATAAAAACTGGTGGGCATCGAAGGAAAAATTACTCGAATCCACCTTGTTTACGGCAGATGAAATTGAGAAATTATTACCGATTTGTGGCAAGGAATTATCGGATTCCGGCAACTTCGATAATGTCCTCGAATTTTTAGTGATGAGTGGGCGCACCATGCCTCACGCACTCATGATGATGATTCCCGAAGCATGGGAACACGACACACAAATGCCCGACTACAAACGCGACTTTTACGAGTACCACAATAACGTCATGGAACCCTGGGACGGACCCGCCGCGATTTGCTTTACAGACGGCATTTTGGTGGGTGCGACATTGGATAGAAACGGCTTGCGACCCGCCCGTTATTTCGTGACGAATGATGATAGATTGGTGGTGGCTTCGGAGGTGGGTGCATTGCCCGTTGACCCTGCGAAAATTGTGAAAAAAGGTCGCTTACAACCCGGTAAAATGTTGATTGCGGATTTGAGTGAAGGGCGTATTATTCACGATAAAGAAGTGAAAGAAGTGATTTGTAATCGTGTAGATTGCAAAACATTTTTAAGAGAAAATAAACTGAATATCAAGGATTTACCAACAGGAGAAATTGATGATGTTTATTTAGAAGAAAAAGCATTACTCACTCGTCAACAATTATTCGGCTTCACAAAAGAAGACCTGAAAGTGTTGATTGGTCCGATGTTGAAATCCAAGAAAGACCCGATTGGTTCAATGGGTTCGGATACGCCTTTGGCGGTGCTTTCTCACCAATCTCAACACTTGGCGAATTACTTCAAACAACTCTTCGCACAAGTCACCAATCCGCCGATAGACCCGATACGTGAACGGGCGATTATGTCGCTCTACTCGAAGCTCGGCAGCAAGTCAAATATCTTGGATTCGGGCGCAGAACATGCACGATTTATTCACCTCGACCAACCCGTTTTGACCAATGAAGATTTGAGTAAAATCCGCGATATTGACCACCCGAATTTCAGGTCGGGCGTGGTAGATATGGTCTTCAAAACAGGCGGTCAAAAAGGACGACTCGATGCAGCAATTGACCAAATGCGAGCCACCGCCGAAGACCTCGTTCACAATGGCGCAAACATCCTTATTTTATCCGATAAAAAAGCCAACAAAAAATGTGCGCCGATACCTTCGTTATTGGCGGCGGGCGCGATTCATCACAGCCTGATTCGACAAGGGATTCGCAATAAAGTCTCCATCGTGGTGGAAGCGGGTGATGTGCGCGAAACGCATCATTTTGCAACCCTGATTGGCTACGGCGTAGATGCGATTAATCCGTATATGTCCTTTGCGACTATTGCGGAATTAAAGCGGATTCAGTTTTTTGAAGAAAAATATAGCTTGGACGACCTCATTCAAACCTACATCAAAGCGGTTGGAAAAGGCTTATTGAAAATCATGTCGAAAATCGGAATTTCGACTTTGCAATCGTATAAAGGCGCACAGATTTTTGAGATTTTAGGTTTGAATGAAGAAGTGGTGGACAAGTGTTTTAAAGGAACAATCTCCCGCATTTCGGGGATTGATTTCAATGGGATAGCGAAGGAAGTATTGAGTCGTCATCAACTCGCTTTTCCACCTGTCGAAATACCCAATTCGCAACTGGAAACGGGCGGTGTTTTTCAATGGAAACATCGTGGCGAAATCCACACCTTTAATCCGCAAACCATTCATTTATTACAATATTGTACCCGAAAAAATGATTATGATATTTACAAAAAATATGCAAAACTCATCAATGAACAAACGCGCAAAGCGTTGACATTGAGAGGTTTATTGACCTTCAGAAAAACCGAAGCGATTCCGATTGAACAAGTAGAACCCGTCGAAGAAATCCTCAAACGCTTTTGCACGGGCGCGATGTCTTTCGGCTCGATTTCGCATGAAGCACACACCACGCTTGCCATTGCGATGAACCGTATCGGCGGTAAAAGTAACAGTGGCGAAGGGGGCGAAGATTCCGACAGATTTGACCCAAAACCGAATGGCGACAGCGAGCGTTCTGCCACCAAACAAGTCGCTTCGGGACGCTTCGGCGTGACGGCGTATTACCTCACCAATGCCGACGAATTGCAAATCAAAATGGCGCAAGGCGCGAAGCCCGGCGAGGGCGGACAATTACCCGGTCACAAGGTCAATGATTGGATTGGCAGGGTGCGACATTCTACGCCGGGCGTGGGTTTGATTTCGCCGCCGCCGCACCACGATATTTATTCGATTGAGGATTTGGCGCAACTCATTTTCGACCTCAAAAACGCCAATCGCGCCGCACGTATCAACGTCAAACTCGTCTCCAAAGCGGGTGTCGGCATCATCGCGTCGGGCGTGGCGAAGGCGAAGGCGGATGCGATTCTCATTTCCGGTCACGACGGCGGTACGGGTGCTTCGCCGCTGACTTCGATTCGTCATGCGGGGCTTCCGTGGGAACTCGGCTTGGCAGAAACCCACCAAACCTTAGTCAAAAATAAACTCCGCGACCGCGTGACGGTACAAACGGACGGGCAAATCCGCACCGGACGCGACATCGCAATTGCGGCATTGTTGGGCGCAGAAGAATGGGGCGTGGCAACCGCCGCACTCGTGGTAGAGGGTTGTATTATGATGCGAAAATGTCACCTCAATACCTGTCCCGTCGGTATCGCCACGCAAGACCCCGAACTCCGCAAACGCTACGCAGGCGACCCGGAACATGTCATCAATTTTTTCCGCTTTTTGGCGCAGGATTTACGCGAAATTATGGCGGAATTGGGCTTCCGCACGGTCAATGAAATGATTGGAAAAGTGGAATTGCTCAAGGCAAATAAAAACATCGAACATTGGAAATATAAGCAAGTGGATTTGAGTCCGATTCTGTACAAAGAACCTGTGGATGATAATGTCGGTCAATACAAAAAAGTGCCGCAAGTGCATGATATTCAGGATGTTTTGGATGTACAACTGATTCGGCAAGCGAAAAATGTATTGGAATCGGGGAAGAAAATGGAGTCCACATTTGCGATAAAAAATACCGACCGTGCGGTGGGCGCGATGCTCTCCAACGAGGTCACGAAGCGCTATAAAGGCGAGGGCTTGCCCGACGATACGATTGAGTTTCGGTTCAGGGGTTCGGCGGGGCAAAGTTTTGGGGCTTTTGTGGCGCGGGGCGTGAGTTTTATCCTCGAAGGCGAGTCGAATGATTACTTTGGCAAGGGCTTGTCGGGCGGAAAACTCATCGTGCATCCCGACCGTACCGCGACCTTCGAAGCCCACGAAAATATCATCATCGGCAACGTAGCACTCTACGGCGCAACCTCCGGCGAAGCCTATATCATGGGCATGGCAGGCGAGCGTTTTGCAGTCAGAAATTCGGGCGTAAAAGCGGTCATCGAAGGCATCGGCGACCACGGCTGCGAATATATGACGGGCGGCGTAGTCGCGGTATTGGGCGAAACAGGACGCAATTTTGCCGCCGGTATGAGTGGCGGTATTGCTTATGTCTATAATCCGAAAAAGACTTTTCAGAAAAATTGCAATACGGAAATGGTGGACCTCGACCCCATGGCTCCCACAGACTACGACGACCTGCAAGAACTTATCCGCAATCACTTCCGACATACGGGTAGCAAACGTGCGCTGGCTATGTTGCAAGATTGGGAGAATGAGAAAGGGGCGTTTGTGAAGGTGATGCCTCGGGATTATAAGAAGGTGTTGGAGGAGAAGAAGGTTGGGGTGCGGTTGGTGGCTGCGTGAGGTTTTACATTCGTAGAGAATTTTTTTGAGGTTTCTCTACGAATGGGGTTGGTTTTTAGTTGGAAGTTCTTTTTGTATTTGATTGGAAATAATCTTATACGTATTACTTTGTTAGCTTCCGCTGGCTATGATGTTCTATGGACTGTTTCACCAAAACCTTCATTTTAATTTTATTTTCCAGTTAAATACGCGAAAACATAATTAGCAATTACTCCGGTAAGAACTGCAAAAATTAAAGTTCCCAAATATCTCCACCACCTTTTACTATGTTTCAATTTATCTTTTTCTTTCTTTTTAATTGTTTCCTTTGTAATCAATATATAACATGGTAATGAGTATACTCTAATCTCGTCTAATATCCATTCAATTAGATAAGAGAATACATATAGCGTGAAGATGAAAATTCCTGAAACGAAGTAATATTCATTTAGCATAATTGTATTTTCAGGGTTTTCTTTTTTTACAGCAAAATAATTAATTACGACTACAATTATCGTGAGAAACATTAAGAGAATTCTGAATAGCGAAACCAGTTCATCTTTGTTGCTGCGTAAGAACTTTGGAATTCTATTTTCCTTTTCCATTAATGCCTCTAAGTGCTTTGATAGTAATGCTTCAATGTCTGCACCCCACGTTCTTGCCGTATGATTTATTCTTAAAGTTATGTGCCCCTGACCACCTAACATAAAGAAAGGGTCATCATCAAAATCAAATCTTCTTGGTGTATCAGAAGGGGTAATAAATGAGACATTTATCTCTTGTTTTTCAAATATATCTTTATCTTGAAATTTAACTACAAATTGCCAAGTTAAATGTACAGCTTCTGCAACTAAAGGATGTGGTTCATTATAGTGGACTAAGTGTTCAAATCCATTTAATGTCACAGATGAATTATCTGAATAATAAACAGTTGCTCTAAATTGAATTAATCTCCCTCCATTTTGCTGATAAATTCTTTGATTCAGAATTTCATACAAGGAAATTAAATTATCTAGTTCTATTTCAAATTTCCCCTCGAACCTTTTAGTAATAGTTTGGGGCTTTCCTAACAAGGATACCAAAAAATTTGAAAATTGGTCTCTATTGAAAGGAAGGGCTACTTCTCCCATTCTTTCATCAGTCTGTATTATTCCCTTTTGTTCTTCTTTCATTTTATTTTGTTTGTGGTGTGGATAATACTGTCCAAACTCTGAAAAGTATCTATCAGTGAGTCTGTTCCTTCAAAGCTATCCCTCACCTACACGAAGG
>JAHDEO010000218.1 GCA_020628725.1 Saprospiraceae bacterium | reverse complement strand
TTACAAATAAAAGTCATTACATTTGTGGGCATTATAGTTCATAGCTAATGGTTTAAGTAGTGAGACAAAAATAGGCTTACAATTTTGACGTGGTTATTTTTTCGATAGTTTTTCTTACAAAAACCGCGCATACCCTATAGTAGGTAAGGATTTTTGTAAGAAAAAGTAGCGGAAAAAGAAGTCGTCAAAAAGTAAGGATATTTTTGTCTCACTACTTATAGTTGATAATCCATGAACTATGAACCACGAACTATCAACTGACACATGAATTTTGAAATATTAAAGACCGATTTTGAGGATGGTATCCTCACCATAACGATAAGTCGCGAAAAGGCATTGAATGCATTGAATAGGCAGACGATGCTGGAGTTGCGTCATATGTTTGAGACGTATGCGCCCGGCTTAGAAGGCTTAAATGGTGTTGTGATTACAGGTGCAGGCTCGAAGGCGTTTGTAGCCGGTGCGGACATCAAAGAATTTACAAGCCTTGATGCTGAGACGGGAGCTGCGCTTGCCAAAAGAGGGCAGGATATTTACTTTTTAATTGAAAATTTTTCTAAACCTGTCATAGCGGCAGTAAATGGCTTTGCATTGGGTGGCGGTTGCGAGTTGGCAATGGCTTGTCATATGCGTATCGCAGGCGAAAAAGCACGGTTTGGACAACCCGAAGTCAATCTCGGACTCATTGCCGGATATGGTGGTACTCAACGACTTACGCAACTCGTCGGTAAGGCAAAGTCGATGGAACTCAACCTCACAGGCGATATGATTAAAGCGGAAGAAGCTTATCGTATAGGCTTGGTAAACCATGTAGTACCGCAAGGTGAAGAAGTGGCAAAAGCTAAAGAAATCATCTCAAAAATCGGCAAAAAAGCCCCGCTTGCTATCGCAAAAGCCATCGAGTGTATCAACGCTCATTTCAATGAAGGGAAAGCTGCCTATCAGAAAGAATATCAAAACTTTGGCGCATTAATTGAGACAGAAGATATGAGGGAAGGCGTAGCCGCTTTCGTTGAAAAAAGACCCGCAAACTTTAAAGGAAAGTAAACGGGTTTTCGGGTTGCGAGTTACGGGTTATCGGTTAGTTTTTACTTTGCAAAAAATAACATAAAAAAAACTCGTAACCCGCAACTCGTAACCCGCAACTCGTGTATTATGAAAAATATTTTATTTGTACTTATTAGCTTGTCAATGCTTTTTGTAGCGTGTGGAAAAGATACGGACTACACAGAAATTGACGAACAACTCATCCAAGATTACATCGCAGAAAATAACCTGACAACCCAAGTAACGGATGAGGGTATTCATTATATCATCGAAAGTGAAGGTTCAGGAACGCAGGCGGAATTTAGCAGTACAGTCACTGTACACTACGAGGGCTTTTTGCTTGATGGCAGTAAATTTGATTCTTCTTACGATAGAGGAATGCCTTCGACTTTTTCGCTGAATAATGTTATTGCAGGTTGGCAACTCGGTATTCCCTTATTCAAAGAAGGCGGCAGAGGCACACTGATTATTCCTTCGGCTTATGCCTACGGTAATTCTTCGCCTTCCGGTGCGATTCCTAGCAATTCAGTTTTATTATTTAACATCGAACTTATCGACGTACAATAATTAATGAGTGAATGAGCGAATTTTGAATGAGTGAATGAGTGAATTACTTTTTTTGCTATCAAAAATAATTCATTCATTTCTTCATTCATTGGCATTGTAGCATTATCGCATTGCATCATTGTCGCATTAAAAAACATTCACTCATTCACTCATTCAAAATTCACTCATTATACACTATGAGACCAAAAGAGAATGAATACGGTTCCTATTATCATACCTACATCAGCAAAGTACCTGATGGAGACATTTTGACCAATCTGCGTCATATTCATCACGAAACACAGGAGTTAATCTACAATTTGCCGGAAGAAAAGGGTAATTATCGCTATGCTGATGGCAAATGGACTATCAAAGAGGTATTGATGCACTTGATTGATACCGAGCAAGTGATGGCTTACCGCGCCTTGCGTGTGGCGAGAAAAGACAAGACGCCGCTTCCGGGTTTTGACCAAAATTTATTTGCTGAAAATATTGATGTGTCAAATAGAACATTGAAGAGTTTGGCAGAAGAATATGCAATTACACGCGACTTGACACATGTGATGTTTCGTCATTTTCCGAAAGAAGCTTTTGAACGTATGGGAACAGCAAGTGACAATCCGATTTCGGTACGCGCATTGGCTTATATCATTATGGGACATGAAATGCATCACCGTAATGTGTTGATAGAGAAATATTTGAACGGTTGATGGTAGGCAGTGAACGGTAGACGGTTTTAGAACTGTCGCTTACCGTCCACCGTATACCGTCCACCGTCCACCGTCGAAATATGGCATTATATTTACAAGACAGTTTGAATTTTGTGTCGAAAATGACGCCGCGTCGTGCTTGGAATGCTGCGAAAGTGGTGTCGTCATTCTACTTGACGAAATGGCGTAAAAAGCCCATACAGTGGGGGATGCCATTCACCATATCATTTGAACCTACAACTGCTTGTAATTTGCGCTGCCCCGAATGTCCGAGTGGATTGCGTGCTTTTACGCGACCAACGGGTAATCTACGAGAGAATTTTTTCCGTGAAACCATTGATGAACTTCACAAAGACTTGCTCTACCTAATTTTCTATTTTCAAGGGGAACCATATATCAATCCCAAATTTTTGGATATGGTGAAATATGCGAATGATAAAGGCATTTACACCATCACATCTACGAATGCTCATTTTTTGAATGATGAAAATGCACGAAAAACGATTGAGTCGGGATTGGATAGAATGATTATTTCGGTAGATGGTACGACGCAGGAGGTGTATGAGCAGTATCGGAAGGCGGGAAAATTGGAGAACGTATTGCAAGGAGCGAAAAATATGGTCAAATGGAAGAAAAAACTCAAATCCAAGACGCCGCATTTGATTTTTCAATTCCTTGTTGTGAAACCGAATGAGCATCAAATCTCGGAAGTATATCGCCTCGCCGAAGAAATTGGTATCGACGAAGTAAAACTCAAAACCGCCCAAATCTACGATTACGAAAACGGCAGTCCTCTTATTCCTACCATTGATAAGTATGCCCGTTACGCCGAAAAAGAAGATGGTACTTGGCAAGTCAAAAATGAATTACTCAATCACTGCTGGAAGCTATGGCATTCTTGTGTCATTACTTGGGACGGTATGGTTGTGCCTTGTTGTTTTGATAAAGATGCCACCCACCGACTCGGCGACCTGAAACAAACGAATTTTAAGACACTCTGGCATGGAGAAGATTACCAAGCCTTTCGCCGAATGCTACTCCAAGGGCGGGATAAAATTGACATTTGTACAAACTGTACAGAGGGATGTACAGTGTGGGTGTCTTAATTTCTTCAAATTTCGCCATTCTCCTAGAATCACTACTAAATCAAATAAAATCATAAGGCATACTAATCTATATGCCATGTTCTTAGATGCACCAATTCTACAATAAAAGTTTGATTTAAATGACTGACAGCCATTTACATGTCATTTTTTTATCAAAAATCATCCTAAATATTATGAAATAGGAAAACCTTGTCTTAACAAGTACTTAAAAGATGATATATTTGCTGCGTTTTTTTATTTCAGCCCATACTTTATTATAATAAACACATTTTCAACATGAAAAAAATTACTTTTTGCATAGCGTTGCTATCGCTTTGCTTATGCAGTAATGTCTTTTCTCAAAAGACATCACATGCACTTACCCAATCTGTCACATCTGAATCACGTTGTGTCACGATGGAAGGCTTAGAAGAACGAATGGCTAACGATGCCGGTTATGCTGCCTTTCGTAATGCAGCCTTAGCAATTCCCAGCGTATTGGAAGATGCTGCGCGTATTCCTTGTGATGGTTCCAATACTATTCGCGTTCCGGTCGCATTCCACTTTGACGAAGGGTTCAATTGTGGCGATGTCAACTGTGTTCTTACAGAGGTACTCGACCAATTAGCTGTACTTAATGATGCCTTTGGTGACAATACGGGTACACCACAGGAGGCAGTTTGTCCGCAAGCTTACCAAGATGCAAACGGCAATAGTGTTGCTTCTACAGGTACTTGTATTGAATTTTACATGCCTGTACCTCCGGCTGCTACAGGTTTAGATGCCTGTGATTTACCTATCACACTTGGACAATTCAACGGTGGTTTGAATGGTGGTGGTAGCGGTGCAGGTTCAGCTTGGGCAGGCATCATGAATATATTCATTACCAACAACCAATGTCTTGGTGTTGCCGATGGTATTCCCGGTGCTGCCAATGGTGATGGTGTTACAGTTTGTCAGCAAGCCTTTGGTGGTACAGGTGGTCCTTCCAATGCTTGTGGCTTGGATACCGACAATACTTTTGGTTTAGGTGCTACCTTGACGCACGAGATTGGTCACTATCTTGGTCTTTACCACACTTTCCAAGGTGGTTGTGGTACACAAGAAACCAATCCTCCCGGACCATTCGATGTATTGGATACACCTGCGCACAGCAACCCAACTTCGGGTACGCCTACAGGCTGTGTAAACAGTGGTTGTGGCGGCGGAGTAACGCCTACGGCTAACTTTATGGATTATACCAATGATGCAGGTATGTCTATGTTTACAGAAGACCAAGCACAAGTAATGAACTACTGGGCAAACCAGTTATTTGGTAGCAATACACTTCCTGATGCTGACCCGAACGGAAGTATCAACACTGCTTGTGGCAACACATGTACTGTAATATGTCCTACAACGGTTCAAACTCCTTATTCAGGAAGCGAAGATTTGTGTGCAGCTTTGGGTACTTATACACTGCCAACTGATTTCAGCAGTGTAGTACTTGATAATGCAAGTTCTGCAACATTTACTTGGAGTACTGGTAATTACATTAGTGCAGGTGGTACAGCAGTAACAGGTACTACGATTAACCTGACTAATCCTGCTACTTGTGCACCCGTTACAGAAACTTACTACCTAAATACAGGTTGTACTGATAACAGCATTCAGGAAATTAATGCAGGTACAATAGTCTTGACTATTTATCCTGACCCAACTCAATTTGCAGTGGCAGATTTGGTAACATTCACAGATGGTGTATGCGATGCTCCTACATGGACGGCTACAGCAGGTTGTGCGCCTTATCTTACAGTAACACAAAATGGCGGACCTACTTTCCCTGTTGCCTCAGGTGCTTCGGGTACGGTTGATTATGATGTAACATTAGCTTATCCGGCAGAATGTTGTGAAATACCGGGCGGTGATATTATCTTAACAGGAACGATTGGTGCGACTACCTTGAATAATGCAAATGATTCACAACCTTGTCAAAGTGGTACCCAACCTGCGGTTTGGGAGATTCCTTTCACAGTTCCTACGGCACAAAATGCAACAACAGTAAACACCACAGGCTTAGGTAGTATTACAGAAGTTTGTTTGGATATTACTTTGAATAATACTGATGCGGTGAATCTTACGCTTGATAGCCCCGATTGTGGTGGCTACGAATGGGAAGAATTATGGCTCGGCTCAGCTTTCCAGACAGGGAGCAATACAGGACCGATTACGGTTTGTTTTACACCAAGTACTCCTAATGGTCAATTTGACGGAACGTTTGACGGCGATGACGGTACAAATGGTTCATTCAGTACTTGTGATGTCAATTCTAATCAGTGGGTGCTTTACATTGCTGACTACAACTGCTATCTTGGTGGTGCTACAGGTGGTAGCATCAACTCTGCTACTATCAGCTTCAATGATGGTAATGAGCCAGGTCAGCCCGGTTTATGTGAGTTTGCAGCTACAGCAGCTTATAATTGTACAGCAGCTTGCGGCAGTATCGACCTTTCTATCACTTTCGATGGCAATCCTGACCAAACGAGTTGGTACATCGTAGATGCAGGTGGCAACCAAGTAGCAACAGGCGGCACTTATGCCGGTGAAGCTCCTAACTCTACACTTGGTCTTACTCCTGTAGCTTGCTTGCCTGATGGTTGTTATGACCTTGTATTTGAAGATAGTGGTAATGATGGTATGTGCCCACGTAGAACAAGTACGATCACATCAATTGGAGTTGCATCAATCGGAATTGGCGGTGTCTTTAATGGCATTCCAAGACTTGCAGCTAATTGTGGTGACTATACACTTACGGATGCTAACGGCACTGTACTTGCCAGCGGTGGTGGTCGATTTGGTTCTGCTGAAACCACTCAATTCTGTATCACCAACGGTCTGGCACCATTCAATTATCAGCCGGATAATGTGTATGCAAGACAAAGCACATTCGATGATAATGCGCCTTCTATGTGGATTACACCAACTTTGGCGAGCGATAATTTGACCGTATACTCATCATTCGGTGATGATGTTGAGGCACAAATTAACGTGGTAGACATCAACGGTAAAATGATGCAACAATATTCACAAGACAGCAACAGCGCACGCGAAATGCAACTCAATGTGAGCGATTTACCGGCAGGTATTTATTTCGTTCAAATGGTCGCTAATGATATTGTTTTGGTAGAAAAATTTGTTAAGCAATAAATTCGGGATTCATTTTACAGAATAATAAGCAAATATAGAACAGGCTTGCGCTCAAAGCGCAAGCCTGTTTTTTTTTGTCATCAAATAGACAATTGTATTTTTGATTGATGCTAATCCAATCCAAATAAGAAAATCTCAACTTGCGATTGATATAATTTGTGTATATTCGTACCTCTTTTTTCCACAAATAAAATCCCAATATATCTCAACATAAATACATTTTTACATGAGAAAAATTACTTTTTGCTTAGTGCTGTCATTGTTTTGCTTTAGCAACCTAATGTTTGCCCAGCAGTCCAACTCGATTGCCGAGAAAATGACAGCCAACGGAATTACTCCTACTGAAAATCCGCATCGCTGCAGCTCAGATGAGCGCCACGCACAGATGATGCAAGACCCGGCTTTTGCAGAAGCGTATAATGCGCAACGGGCAAGTGTTTCGCAGGCAATGCTTCAGAAAAGCCAGCCGGCTTGTGCCACCCCTTTGGTCATTCCGGTGGTGGTTCACTTCCAGGAAACTAATATTCCTAATCAATGTATGATTGACGCAACCATCGCACAAATAGATCAGATGAATTCGGACTTTGCAGGCTGTAATGCCAATGCAGGGGATTTCTGCGACTGGATAGATGCAGGTTGTGATGCTTTTGGTGGTACGGCAGGCGGCGATGCTCAGCCTGTTGACGGTAGTTGTATTAAGTTTTGTCTGGCAGACCAAAACCTGCCTACTGACAACAGCCTCATTGCGGGTGGACTCGCTATCACTACAGGTTATAATGCCAATAATCAAGATGCTGATAACGTTTGGCAAGGCTATCTGAATATATATGTCGGTAACCTCGGCGGCGGTATATTAGGTTTTGTAAATTTCCTCGGTGGAGGTGGTAATACCAATACTACTCAAGGAGCATCTGTATTAACAAGTGCTTTTGGTGCCCAAACTTTTGCGGGATGCAGTGGTGTCGGAACAGGAGCACCTTTTGATGGCGGTGCTACACTGACACATGAGGTTGGTCACTGGTTTGGTTTGGAACACACATTTAGTGATAATGTGGCAGATACTCCACCACAAAATCAACCCAACTATGGATGTGTTACGGTCAATACAGGCAATTGCACAAGTTCGGTAGGAAGTGATTACAGTGGTAATTTTATGGATTATGTCGATGATGACTGCATGTTTATGTTTAGTGAAGACCAAGTAATCATTATGCGGAATACTGCTGCTGCACAAGCACAATGGGCAACCAACAGTATATCTTGTTCAAATGTTTATGAAACTTGCGTACAGCAAGGAGCTTGTACTGTAGTATGCCCAACAACTGTAACTGCTCCGTATAGTGCTGCAGACCAAGTCTGTATTGTTTCAAGTCCTTCATATAATTTGCCAACGGATTTTAGTAGCGTTGTGTTAGATGAAGGAGGTTCAGCTACATTCTTATGGAGTACAGGTAATTATATCAGTGCAGGAGGTACGGCTGTGACCGGTGCTGCAATTGCATTGCCTACGCCGTCCGGTTGCGCGCCGGTTGTAGAAACATTATATCTGAATACAGGATGTTCAGATGGCAGTATTCAGGAAATTAATGCAGGTACAATGCAGATAACTATTTATCCGGATCCGGCTCAATTTGCGCCTGCTGATTTGGTGACATTTACAGATGGTGACTGCAACGGACCAACTTTCATAGTGACTCCGGGTTGTGAACCTTACGTGACCGTAACGCAAAATGGCGGACCAACCTTCCCCGTAGCTACAGGTGCAGGTGCAGTTGATTATGATGTTACTTTGAATTATCCTACAGAATGCTGTTGCCCTGCAACGGCTAGTTCTGAAACGCAGTCCAATACCACAACTACTGCAATTCCTGATGGTGGTGGAGCAGGTAATCAAGGTTGTACAACCGTTACTATCAATTCCGGCGATCCGGTAACAGGTGCTACTGTAGATGTAGATGCCACCCACACTTGGGTAGGTGATTTGGTGATTACGCTCACCAGCCCTGCGGGTACAACCGTTGTATTGGGTGACCAGCCCGGTGTTCCCGGTAGCCAATTTGGATGTGATGGTGATAATATAAGTGTCACTTTCGATGATGCAGCAGCAAATGATGCAACAGCTTTCGAGAACGCTTGCGGCAATGCGCCTGCTATATCGGGAGCTTACCAGCCTGTTGATGCATTATCTTCATTCGCAGGAGAGAGCGCAGCAGGTACATGGACACTTTGTGCCTATGATAATGTTAATCAAGATGCAGGTTCTATTACTAATTTCGGACTTACGGTAAATACCGAAGTACCTTGTATTGACCCTGTGGATTGTATTGCTGCGGATATGGCAAATTACAACTGTGAACGCAGAACGACAACAATCACCAGTATTGGTATAGCCACTCTATCATTGGGTAGTATATTCAACGGGATCCCATTGGTAGCACCCGGAGATAATACTCCGTTTGGAGGTATAAATGCTGTTGACGAATATGCACGCACAGAAACAGATGCTTTTGATAAGTTAGACATATTCCCAACTTTGGCGAATAATGTATTGAATGTACGTTATTCATTAAGTAATGAAGCAATGTCACAAGTCAATATTATAGACATTAATGGTAAATTGATGCAACAATATTCACAAAACATTAATGACATACAAACGATGCAAGTGGACGTGAGTACCTTACCATCAGGTATTTATTTCGTTCAAATGGTCGCTAATGATATTGTTTTGGTAGAAAAATTTGTTAAGCAGTAACTTCGTAATTTATTTTACTGAATAATAATCAAATATACAACAGGCTTGCGCTTTTAGCGCAAGCCTGTTTTTTTTAGCTTAAATAAAAAATTTTAATATGTAATTCGTGTAATTTATGTATATTCGTCCTCTGTTTTTGCAATAGAACTCCGATATGTCTCAACATAAATACATTTTTACATGAAAAAAGTTACATTACTTTTATCACTGTTACTACTATGTCTGTGCAGTGACATCTCATCTCAATCCTCTAAAACGGAAATCTCCTCCAATGATGACCGATGCGTCACAATGGAAGCCCTCGAATATCGAATGGCAAATGACCCTGAATACGCAGCTTTCCGCAATGCAGCACTTGCGATTCCGAGTATCCCAAATCAAGACGCGGCACGCATCCCTTGTGATGGCACCAATACCCTTCGCGTTCCCGTTGCTTTTCACTTTGACGAAGGTTTCGGATGCGGCGATGTCGATTGTGTGCTGCCTGAAGTACTTGAACAGTTAGATGCCCTAAATGCAGGTTTTGCGGACAATACAGGTACACCACAACAAGCACTCTGCCCTCAAGCATATTTGGACGAGAACGGCAATGATGCTGCCTCTACCGGAACCTGTATTGAATTTTATATGCCTGTACCGCCTGCGGCTACGGGCTTGGATGTTTGTGATTTACCCATTACGCTCAATCAATTTAATGGTGGTCTCAATGGTGGCGGTAGCGGTGCAGGTGCAGCTTGGGCTGGTATCCTCAACATATTTATCACAAATAATCAATGCGCGGGTGTTGCCGATGGTATACCGGGAGCTGCCAACGGTGACGGTGTTACGGTTTGCCAAGCGGTTTTTGGAGGGACAGGTGGTCCGTCTGCTGCTTGTAATTTGGATACAGATGGCTCTTATGATTTAGGTATCACTTTGACGCATGAAGTTGGTCACTATCTGGGCTTGTATCACACTTTCCAAGGCGGTTGTGGTACGCAAGAAACCAACCCGCCGGGACCATTCGATGTATTGGATACGCCGGCACACAGTACACCTACTTCCGGTAATCCTACAGGTTGTGTAAATAGCAGTTGCGGAGGTGTGAGACCTACGGCTAACTTTATGGATTATACCGATGATGCAGGATATTCTATGTTTACAGAAGACCAGGCACAGGTGATGAATTATTGGGCAAATCAATTATTTGGGGGCAATACACTTCCTGATGCTGACCCTGCGGGAAGTATCACAACAGCTTGTGGTGGTGTATGTCAGGTTATTTGTCCGACAGTTGTACAAACTGCCTATTCCGGTGCTGAGGATTTATGTGCTTCATTAGGAACTTATGATTTGCCGACGGATTTCAGTAGCGTTGTTTTAGATGAAACCATTTCGGCTACATTCACTTGGAGTACAGGTGGCTATATGAGTGCAGGCGGTACGGCTGTGGCTGGAGCTACATTTACGCTACCTGTTCCGACCACATGCGCGCCAATTGTGGAAACACTTTACCTGAATACAGGATGTACAGATAACAGTATCCAAGAAATTGATGCAGGAACAATAGTTTTAACGATTTATCCTGACCCGACTCAATTTGCAACTGCTGATTTGGTGACATTTACAGATGGCGACTGCAACGGACCAACTTTCGAGGTGACGTCAGGCTGTGAACCTTATGTGACCGTAACACAAAATGGTGGACCAACCTTCCCGGTAGCTACAGGTGCAGGGGCGGTTGATTATGATGTTGTTTTGAATTATCCGGTAGAATGTTGTTGTCCGGTAACGGCAGGTTCTGAGACACAAGCTAATACCACTGCGGTTGATATTCCCGACAATGGAGGTGCAGGTAATCCGGGATGCTCAACAGTTACTATCAATTCCGGTGACCCGATTACGAGTGTATCCTTAGATGTGGACATCACGCATACTTGGATAGGTGATTTAGCGATTACGCTGACCAGCCCTGCGGGTACGCAGATTACATTAGCTAATACTAGTAGCTGTAGCGGTGATGACTTGAGTGTTACTTTTGATGATGCGGCAACCAATACAGCAACAGATTTTGCGAATACTTGTAATAATGGACCTGCTGTTGCGGGGACTTATCAACCTGTAGATGCCTTAGCTGCATTTGCAGGAGAAAGTGCAGGAGGTGTGTGGACGCTTTGTGTATCTGATAATGCAGGGGCAGATACAGGTACTATCGACAATTTCGGACTTACAGTGAACACCGAAGTCCCTTGTACCGACCCTGTGAATTGTATTAGTGCAGAAATGGCAAGTTACAACTGCGAGCGCAGAACGACAACAATCACCAGTATAGGTGTAGCCACTTTATCATTGGGTAGTATATTCAACGGAATCCCATTGGTGGCA
>JAHDEO010000217.1 GCA_020628725.1 Saprospiraceae bacterium | reverse complement strand
GCAAAAAATCATTTCAACCATGAAACAATACAACAATGAAACATGGTAGTGGCTTCGCCACGTTGGGGATGATGAGAGAATAAATTTAATTTCTTTCACGAACTGTTTCTTTTGTACTTATTTTCACTTTGAATTCAGTTATTTATTCTCTCATCATCCCTAAATTATATTAGTATCAGAATTTCACAAACTTCCCTCTGAACATCCTGCCATCATCAGTGCGAAGATGTAGTAAGTACATTTGAGCAGATGATAAAGCTGTGATATTCAAATGAAGCATATCGGTCACTTGCATTTCATTTTGATAGACCAATTTACCATTCAATGAGAAGATATTGACCTCAATATTATCCGAATCAAGTGTTTGAATCACCTGAGATAAATCGACATTGATATGGGTGTCGGAAGGGTTCGGATAAATGTTGAGATTTTCTATATTGCTCTCCAATCTTTCCTCGCCGCTACAATCTTCTATCACAACATCATCAATATACACACGGTCATTATTGGCAGAAGCATCACAACGAATACGGAAAACTGTCGTGCTACTCAAACCGCTAACTGTTACCGCTTCATCGTAGCGTGTACCGTTGGTGAAATCTGTACCGGAAACCCAGCTTTGTACGGTGCTATACGTGGCACCGCCATCTGTAGAGATTTCCAAGAGGAAGTCCTCACCAGTCTCCATACTGCTTGCGAAGAATGAGAAGCTAATATCCAGCGAACTGTAAGCACTCAAATCCAAAACGTCGGTATAAATAGAAGAAGCCTGCCCTGAATTGTCGCGTAAACGTACAGCGTATGCGCCTGTATTGGCATACACAGCATCGCTGGCTACATCGCTGCCGCCATCGTTCCAGATGCCCCAATCGGTCTCGAAGCTTTCGCTGTTATAGGTGGTACAGCCGCCACAAGCGTTGGGTACGCATGGGTCATTATCGTTGGGGTCATCGCCGACACATACGCCATCGCCGTCTGCATCGGTGTATGTACCTGCACAGTTGCAATTGGCATCATAGACATCGCCTGTGGTGCAGGCATCGCCATCGTCGCAAGTTGCATCCGGTGTACAGTTTGGAGGATTGTCGCCATCAACGCATGAAGTAATCGTACCTACCTCTGCTCTGACTGATGCACCAAGACTACCGTCATTATCCTCTATACAAACAATGAGTGCAGTAGCCGGTCCTGCAATATCTACTGTGCCGTTGGCGGTGTAGGTGCCGTGTGTTTGTGTAGTACCATTCGCATCGACATACTGCACTGTTACCAAGTCAATGTATCTTGAAGAAGGTTTGCCATTGAGCTTGGAATTGATACCGGATAATGCAAATGAAATATCCTGATGCTCACCACCAAGCGTGAAGGTGCGGCAGTTTTGTGTGCCATCAGGAGATTCAACATTTCCACCCGGTGTAGTGGTCGTTGTGCAACCGGCAACAGGGATGCCGGTACAAGCACAATCTGCTCCCCAAGTATCGTCTGTGGTATTCGGATCGCCGTCGTCGCATGGTGTTCCAATGAGGGCGTCATTTAAATTCGGACAAGTATCATCTGCATCGCAAATGCTGTCATTATCTGCATCTTGGAATGTACCCGCACAGTTGCAATCTGCTCCCCAAACATCACCTGTGGTACAAGCATCACCGTCGTCACAAGCTGTGCCGATTAGGTTGTCATCAAAGTTTGGACAGGCATCATCAGCATCACATACGCCATCATTGTCAGCATCTTGGAATGTGCCTGCACAGTTGCAATCAGCTCCCCATACGTCGCCTGTGGTACATGCGTCGCCATCATCACATGCTGTGCCGATTAGGTTATCATCCAAATTCGGACAGGTATCATTTGCATCACAAATACCATCATTATCTGCATCAGCGAATGTTCCTGCACAATTACAATTTGCATCTAAAACATCGCCTGTGGTACAAGCATCACCATCATCACATGCCGAACCCGGACCGCGAACACTCGCATTATTATCATCACAATCTACATCTGCACAAACACCGTCTCCGTCAGCATCGCCGCCATTATCTACACAGGCATCTACACCATTATTATGTTTGAGAATAAATAAACCTTGCTCTATATCACTGACAATGATGTTGCCACTTGCAAAGTAAGGATAGCTACTCCACGCAGAGTTGAAATTGGGCGAATCACTGGCAGGATAAGTATCGAAGTAAGCGATTTCTACCAAATTAGCATTTGCAATATCACTAATATCCAATATACGTAATCCGCTACGATAATTTGCCAAGTAAGCAAGGTTGCCGATGATGTATAAATTATGGTCGATAGCACCTACAGGAGCTTCGTAATAACCCATGTAAACCGGACTATCCAAATCGCGTACATCCCAAATGTGGGTGCGGGTATTGTGTCCGTTGGAAGATTCATCCAATTCATCATTCATCAAGAAATACTCTTGATTGTCAGTGAGCCAGCCTTGATGTGTGTATTGCTGTCCGGCGTAACCCGTTCTTGAGATTTGTGTCATATCCGTCTTGTCGGTGACATCTACAATCGTCAAAGTATTTTCATTTGAATTGAAACAAATTTCTTGTCCTGTATATTGACCGTCAGGTCCGATATAATTCACGCATTGTGCATCGTGTGTGTAGCCGTCAGAAGAGAAACAACCTGTGAAAACCGGACTGGTCGGATTGCTAATATCAATGGTCGTCAATCCGCCTGAACAGATATTATTTCCTACGGTATAGGCAAATCCTGATGCTTCATTGATAACGATGTTATGAGAATTACTTAGGGTAAGTCCGCCGCCTAAATCACCTAAATGAGCAGTTGCAGTAAAAGTAGCCGGGGGAGCAGCGATGTCGCGAAGTTGGTTGAGGTCAAAGACCTG
Organism: Saprospiraceae bacterium; assembly: GCA_020628725.1. Lineage (GTDB taxonomy): Bacteria > Bacteroidota > Bacteroidia > Chitinophagales > Saprospiraceae > JAHDEO01. Next base: position 8,822 of record JAHDEO010000217.1, on the reverse strand, counting down.
CATACCATGTCCGCTTGCTTCACTGACAATGAAGGCATGGTCAGCGTAAACTTTCATATCTCTCCAATCGGAAGCCGTAGTATGTGTCAATAAGGAACCTACCAAGACAGGCACAGTCGGTGTACTAATGTCAATAAAAGTCGTGCGGTCGGTACAGCCGAAAATGGCGTATTCTTTTCCGGTTTGCGGGTCAGTCCAACCCCAAATGTCGTTGGCTTCTGCACAACCCATATCGGCGAGTGACATAAAGCCAATCAAGTCAATATCGTTACAAGGATAACCACCTGCATCGCCATTGACACATGGCGTCGCGCCTTGTCCTGCACAGTTGCAGTTGGTGTCTAATACGTCATTAACGGTATCGGGATTGCCATCGTCACAAGCTGTACCCGGTCCGCCGATATTTGCATCATTATCATCACAATCTACTTCTCCGCATACACCATCGCCGTCGTTGTCGCCTTCGGCACACGTACCTCCTGTGACACAAAATTCGACCACTGCGGTGTCGGTAAATGTTCCGCCTGTACCATATTCTGTACCATCTGTATTATTGGTAATTGTAAAAGAACCATTGCCATAACCACAGCAAATGCCATCGCCATAACTATCAAAAAGCGTCCATGTGTAGCAGCCATTACCAAGACACCATGCTTCGTTGTAAGTGGTTGAATTGGTAAGGTTATCACCCGAAGCGAGCACATTATTATTGGCATCGGTTAATTCCCAACTAGTCTCGGAAGCATAGGTGTCGGTAATCAATTCCATGCCGACGACTTGTCCTCCTATTGAAACTGAAAAATTACTATTAGCGGCGTCGTTTGTGGAGTTGGTGTCGGTAGTTCCGTTTGGATTATTTGTATAAGCATTGAATGTGTAACTTCCTGATGTTACATTAATTGTTCCAAGAGCATAATCAACCGAAGCACCTGATGCCAATGTACCCGACCAGTTCGCTGTCACAGGATTTGCCCCATCAATATCGTAAGTAATATCAACTGAAGTCAAATCATTTGTACCGTAATTCGTCAAGGTTACGATTGCCTCCAATTGACCGTCACAATACTGACCGGTAGGGGAGAGGACTGCACTAATTCCCGCGTCATCGGGATCGCTGGCGAGAATAGGCATGGTATATCCGCGAGCAGAAAATAGATTATTAATTATCGTAAGTTCTTCTGTCGTATAATTCAGGTTGATAGCTGCTTGGTAAACAGCATTAGCGGCGTCATTTTGGCTGGATGAGCCATTGGTCATTCCTAATCCTTCGTAGAAAATTTTGTCTGTTTTTTGTTGTCCTATTGCATCCCAAATTGTCATCAAGGTACTTGCCCACATCTGACCATTGGTATGGATACTTCCACCCAAATCATCGGGGTAAACGGCATTATAAGCAGTGCTTCTACCGCCCCAACATTCGTTGTGTCCATCCCAGTTGAATACCCAGTTGTAGGCAGGGTCGGCAGATGTCCAATTGCCCAAACTGCGGTTGTATGATTGCGCGACGTAGTCACCGCAACCTTCACTCAAGCCATCGACTTGCGAAAGTCCGCCCGAAGTGACCCAGTCGTGAAGTCCGTGTCCGAGTTCGTGGTGGATAACGTCTGAATCCTCTGCATCATCTACACAACCTTCTCCAAAAGATAAGCGTCCTGCACCCGAAGTGTAATAGGAATTATCTGCTCCATTCGCTCCATGCGGGTCATACTGAACACCACCTGTGTATTGATAAGGCATGACATCGCAACCCAAAGTCAGGTTGATATAGCGCATCAAGTAGTCAATGTGATAGTAAGTATTGACTGCTTCAAAAGCTTGGTCTTCTCTGTTATAAGTGAAGTCAGGCGAGGCTTGCTCAAATAAACCTGTAGTCGGTGCGTCAAAATCAATCACCTCTGCGTAAGGACCTCTAAGGGTGTAAACGCCATTTGCAAATTCAATATCATTTAATGTGACACTAAACAATGATGCCTGCAATTCAGGAGAATTGACATCAGCATTATCCACATAACCACCGCCATAAGCTACTTGGTTGGAAGAAAGCGGGTCGGGGTCGAATACTGTACCGGTTCCATCCACCACAGTTGTCGCTGCACTTTTATCGTGTGAAGCACTGCAAGATGTGTGGTCGTGTTTTTTGTCATTATGATTGCAATAATAATATGCCTGGTCTTCTGCTTTGAAGATTTCTCCGGTTTGAGCATCTACGAAAACATGCCATTCGCCTTCTGAAAGCAGCGTGATTTCGTATGCGAGGCGCGTCATGCGATTATTTTGGTAAATCATCAATCGCGCATCTTCGTAATTGATTTTTTTATTGGCAGGCAAATGTCTTTTTGCTGCCGATTTAGCTGATGTCAATGAAATAACAGGCGTGGCTGCAGGAACGTTTTTCTCAATATGATAAGAGAAATTATTCGCTACATACACGACCTTATTTTGCGGTGAAATGCTAATTGTAATTTCGCTTTTGTTCACCGGAATATCGTTATAAAACTGGCGGTATCTGACTACCGTGCCTGCATTGGTGCTACGGGTAGCGTGGTGTTGGAGTTGCTTCAATTCTCTTTTGCTCAAACCGAGTGCTTTGCCGTTTTCGAGCAGGTAGTTCCACGCCCTATCTTCGGGTGAGCTGCCTTTTGTCGCAACGTTTAATCCGTACATGGCTATGGGCATTCCATTAGCTACGTTGATACGTTGATTGTCTTTGTAAACCGTTTCGATTTGCTCATCTGCCTTGAGCGAGATTTCAAAACTTTTGGTAGGATTCGGTTTTTGAGCCATCGCCACTGAGGATAGGAATAAGGCGAGCATCAGGCTGGTAAAATAGGTGGTTTTGTTTGTGTTTTTTTGAATTGCTCTCCGTATTTGTTGACTCGAAAGCAAGGATGATAAGGTGTAATCAATTCTTTTCATTCTTCAGTAAACATTTTAAGTGATAAAATTAGTGGTTGTATAATATTGTTCTAATAGATTTTGCATACGCCTAAAAAGATAAATACTTGAGCATGGGGAATACTCATAACAAGACATACTAAGCGATTTAGGCAAGTGGATGGATAACGGAGAAAATATTCTCTTAAATGGGAATGAAAATGTGTTGGGGCGACATCAAAAGGCTTCAACAGGTGGTGGTAAATAAAGGGTGATTTTTAGGAGTATTCGGTTCTATTAGTATTTTATATTCAAGTACTTAATTCAAGTTCACGGTTATCCGCAAATTGAGTTAATTATATTCGTGGGATATTGTATATCTTCTGCAAGATACAGGCTTTTTAATTTGATTGACGGGAAAAAGCATGAAAAATTGTAGTCATGTATAATGTTAGATTTGGCTTGGATATGTTCGTCTTTTTTTGTGTAAACGTCATGTTATCAGGGCCTTATATGTTTTTATTAGGTGTTGAATATTTATTTTTATAAGAAAAATGTCAAAACATGTAAAACCTTTTTTTGTTTGGAGAAAAAAGATAACCCGACCATACTTTTATAGTCGGGTCATCATACTCGCGTGATTAATCTTTTACCAACTTTTTAAAAAAAAGTGGATATGTATCGGAGTGTGTAGTTGTTTGGATTGGAAAGCGTAAATTAGAAGCAGTATTCAATGAGACCACCCCAACGATTGCCTTCAAAGTCAATATCCCAAGCTGCGTAACCTGTTTCTTCTGCATCGCCTTCTGCCTCTTCATCTGAAGAAAGACAATCGTTGTACAATTCTGAGTGCGCTGCTATATATACGCATGATAAAGCACCTGAACCGTCTTCGTTTTCTACCTCAGTTAATTCAACTTCAGATAATGGAATGGTATATATAACCATGTCTAAAAGTTCGATAGGATTGCCCAAAGTGTCTTCTTCGACTTCCTGAGCGTATGAGAATTGACCGTGTTGAGGATTACCTGCACCATTTACAGGTACATCTTCGGCAGTACCTACATAGAGGTGTGTAGTACCCAAACTCCAACAGTCATTCGTTTGGTAAGTGACTACTAAATCGTCACCTAAAATTTCGATAGTTACTGTACCTGCATCAATATCTTGTCCTGCAAAAAGTGTGTAAGTGCCATTTGCACGGTCTTCAAGATTGATAGTTTTAAGAGCATTGTTATTGACAATCTCTGTTTGTTCACAAGCAATAAAAAAAGTAGTTGCACAAAGTGCCGCTAAGAAGAATAGCCTTTTCATAATTAATGGTTTTTAAAAATTATTAAGATACATGTGGTAAAATAGCTAAGTATTTAAAACTGTTTGTTAACAAGTTTCGAGAGTATAGACGCGGGTTGCACAAATTCGTTGCAAAGGGCATTTTTAGGTGAAAGTGTAATTGTATGGGGTGTTTTTTTTCGTGGAAATTGATTGTCAAATTCGTTTAATATCCTATTTGCAATCATTTACGAACTCTATTTAAGCGGCTCTGATGAGTGCAAAACACAGATTATCAGATAAATACATACGAAATTGTGTTAATGAGTACGCGGTGGTCATCATTTCAATTAATGTTCTAATTATGAAATTATTTCATTGAATGACTTTTGATACTTAAGTTTTGCCGCTTGAGTGTGTAAGAATCTCTCTATTTCACGCGAATTTTGAAGTGGAATAAATCTTACAGACCCAAAATGAAAAAAGCATCCTTTTCAGGATGCTTTAGTAAAGAAAGGAACAACTAATTTTAGAGTGCTTAGAGTTTTCTTTCTTTACTCCCTCATGAAAAAACAGTTTTACCTTTTTCTGATTGGAGTTTGCTGTAGAATATTCCCTTGCGCATCTTTGATTATGATGGTGTATCGTTGTCCTTCTATCAGACCGTAAATGCTGAACAAATGGCTGTTGTCTGTTTTGTCTGTTATGGACTGTTGTGCAACCAAATTATCGTAGATGTCATAACATTCCATGACAACTGCATCTTGATTTTTAGAAGACGGAATCATGATACGTATTTTAGTCGTGCCTTCTTCGGGAAATACCATGTTACCGGTTTCAGGTGCTTCTTTGGAAGTGTTTGGCGGATTTGTCCCATTATGAACAAAAATATCTCTTTCTATCTCAGCATCACGGTCATCCACAAGATTTACAGTGGGCCAAAGGATGACTATATTGCTTTGTCCGGGGGTAAAAACATCTGATGTAGCTTGGAAGGTACGTTCTACATATATACTGTCTCCCTCGTGAAGATGAGGCAATTCTTCGCCTTGGAATTCAGTCATGTGCCAGTTATCTCCAGAGGTGCCGATAGGGGCTTTCGTCATGTATTTGAGTCTAACCCCGTGTGGTATCGTGCTGTTGCCTGTATTTTTTACATAGCCTTGTATTTTAAATGTCCCATCTGCCGAGACGTTATCAGGCATTGTGAAATGAACTAGGTCAACTTCTTTTTTATTGGACTGAGCTTCAATATCCGTTATACACATTCCAATAAATGCAAATACCAAAAGAAAATAAAATTTAGTACGCATATTACTTTTCATTTATAAGTGATTGATTTTAATCTTTAGTAAGATATATGTTTGTGTCATTATAGTTGTCAGTTTTTTTTATTTATTTTGCACCCAAACTTACACGTCCAAAGCATCATATGAGTTATCGTTTGACCAAATTAATTCGCAGTTTGACCAAAGAAGAAGTGCGAAACTTTAAAATTTACACGTCTCGATTCGCCCACAAAGGTGACGAGAAAAAGCTAGTCACGCTATTTGATGCCATCAGAAAACATGACAGGGATGAATACGATGAGAAATTAGTCAATCGCCTTTTTCCCGATAGCGCAAAAAATAGTTTTTATCGCTTAAAAAACAGATTGGTCGGAGAAATAGAAGAAAGTCTGACGCAATTTCATAAGGATAAAGACCATGAGTTTGAGTTGTATCGTCTCTTGCAACTATCCAAAATCTATGCCTTTAAATCAGATTTTGAGGAGGCGAAAAGATATTTGGAAAAAGCAGAGAAGTTAGCGACGAATTCCGATAATTACTCCCTGTTGAATATCGTTTATGAAAAAATCCTCACGCTCGTGCATAGGACTGATTTTCCAACAGAAGATTATATCGAGAAGTACAAGGAAAATGCACAATTGGCGGGTTTGAGCATGCAAAATACAATATTTCAGGCAGATATTGTAAAGCGGCTCCGCTTATCTAATTTTTCGGGGAAAGAAAGCGAAGTTGTTGAACAATTTAATGATCATATCTCTCGCCTGCAATCCGAAAATGAATCGCTCAACTCGCCTGAAGTACAACTCCAAATCAGTGCGATGATCCGCAGTGTGTTTTTACAACAAAAAGATTTTCAGGGACTTTTGAAGTATTCGATTGATAGTTATGAAGAATTTAAAGCAGAGGGAATATTCGGCAAATCGAATCATGAGAAGAAAATCGTCGCATTAGTCTGGATTATTAATGCAGCTACGAAGGCGCAAAAACCTAATCTTATTCACTACGTGGAAGAATTGCATGAGGCATTATTGGAGTATAATAAATTATTTTATGATAAATATATTTGGACGTATTATCAGAGCAAGGTAATTATTCATACATTTTCGCGTGAGATAGATGCCGCAATTGAATTGTTGGAGCGCGTAAAAGAGGAAAACCTGATGAAAGATAATACCAATCATTTGATATTTACTTACATCAATTTATCCACATTATATTATTTTAAAGATAATTTCGGAGAGGCATTTTCCAATTTGGCTGCGGTGATTTTATCACCGGATTTCAAAGAACTTTCTATGGAGTGGAAATTGAGAATCACGCTGCTTGAAATTATGCTTCGTAGTGATAATGGCGATATTGAGTACGCAATTGGCAGATGCAAAGAAGCCAAACGCAAATACAAATCATTACTTTCAGAGGAAGCGTATCAACGTGAAAATCAACTCCTTAAGTTTACGTCTCAATTGCTACGCAAACCGGACAAAATAAACAACAAGGTATTCAAAGAAGATTTGGAGCGTTTTATAGCTCAATCTACCGAATTTGAGCCGGGGTCGAATGAGGCAATTAATTATTCATTTTGGTTGAAAGCTAAAATTGAAAATCGTACTTATTATGATTTAATTCCAAATATTTTTGATGTCTCGGTTTAGTAAGTGAAAGCAACTTATCATAATTGGTTTGACTTACTACTTAATTCAAGTTGCGGACAACTTGAAAAATTCCAAAAAACAAATTCCAAATTCCAATTCAAATGTGTTTTTCATGATATTTCATTGGAATTTGGTGCTTGGAATTTGGAACTTGCTCAAGTTCGCGGTTATCCGCAACTTGAGTTACTTAGACAATCTGAAACAATAAAAAAGCATCAAATTCCAATGGAATTTGATGCTCGTAGATTAATTCAACTTTTTACCAGCAATATGTTCGCTAAATTGAAAATTAGTTGTTAATTATACATTCTCAATTCTCAATTTGGTGAAGACATTGTACCGGTTATTTATATTAAAAACAGAACTCATTATATCCTCCCCAACGATTGCCACTAAACTCAGTGGTTGGCTCAGCCCAGCCTGTTTCCTCTTGTATTTCTGTGCCGTCTGATGTTTCAGTTATTTTGAACAATTCGGCGTGAGGTGCAACGGTAAAACATTCAAGCGGCTCGCTCAATTGCTCAGTACAAACGACAGCCTGTTCCGGTACGAATTCGCCTGTTTCTGCATCTACCCATTCGCCTGCTTCGTTTCTTACAGCAACTCTTTCTTCAACAGTTTCCATCGCTTCGGGAGCAAATTGGAATACCCACGGAGCCACATTCGTTACATTTTCCGTATCATCTACTGCCAATGTAATTGTCGTGCCATCAGGTGCAACAATTACACGCTGACCTGCTCCCGAACACTCAGACAAATAACCATCCGGGTGGTCATAGCAATTAGAACTGATAAATAATTCACCGAGATAACAACCAATATAACTCACTCTTACAGCATCTTCTTGGCTGTCTCCGTCAGTATCTACAGTCTCAATATTATAGCTGCCACCGAGTGCGTTGACACCTTGCGATTTCATCACTTCTTCAATAATATCTGTGTAACTCAAGCCGAAATCCTGTATGCCACAATCTACTTCGTACCAAGTTTCACCATCGCCCGAAGCCCATGTGATACTCTCGTCATTTGTACCGCCATCCGGTATGGTCAAGCAAAATACATCATCAGGACTTATCGGGAAAAATGCTTCCCACGACGTTGTTTCACAATCTCCTTTAAGGTAAGTACATACTTCAGTAACAGTTGTATCTTCTACCGTTGTCGTTTCTATTTCAGAAAGTGGAATGGTGTAAACCACGATATCAGTTGGCTCAATAGGATAACCCAAAGAGTCTAATTCTACTTCTTGTGAATAAGGAAATTGACCGATTTGAGGGTTGCCATTTCCTGTAGTGGGTATGCCTTCCTCGCTACCTGCATAAAGGTGAGTCGTACCCAATTGCCAATCGTCAATAGTTTGGTAGGTAACAATGAGGTCGGTCTCAGTCGTCTCTAATGTAACAGTACCGGCTTCGATATCTTGTCCGCCATAAAGCGTAAAGGTCTCTGAAGCTCTGGATTCGAGTAGTTGATTGGAAGTCTTTGAAAGTTCGTTAGTTGGAATCAGTTCTGTTTGTTGGCAGGCATAAAATAGTACAAGTGTACAGAGCGCAGCCAATGAAAATGATCTTTTCATGTTTTCGATCTAGTAATTTGATAACATATAAATGAGAAAAATTTCTCTTTAAAATTGGTGCCTCTGAATTTTGGATGGAATTGATTAACTTAGTGTGATTTGCTTTATTAGATAACCGATAGAAAAATTTGGTTGGCAGGTATGTTTTTTCTTGGAAAT
>JAHDEO010000216.1 GCA_020628725.1 Saprospiraceae bacterium | reverse complement strand
ATGTTGCCCTCCGCAGGGTGATTCGCCATAGAATAGGCACGGAAAATCGGCTCATCATTCACCATTTTTAAATCCCACAAACCATATTTGTCCCACTCTGATTGGAACTCATTGGCTGGTTTGCCCATACGTGGGTGTGAGGTGATGTCGATGTCTTTATACTCAACCGTCGTTTGTGGCACGTCGATTTGAATGTAACCACCAGCCTCAAATTCAAGCTCTTCACCTTCGGGCAATTGCACGACAAATTCTTTGATAAATGAAGCCACATTATAGTTCGACTTAACGGTACAATCCCATTTTTTGATACCGAAAATTTCTTCCGGCACACGAATGTCCATATCGCTACGCACCTTCACTTGGCAAGCCAAACGCCAGTTGTCCGCCGCTTCCTTACGCGTCAAGTGGTTCATCTCGGTAGGCAATGTGTCGCCACCGCCTGAGTCAACCTGACACAAGCACATCGCGCACGTACCACCGCCACCACAGGCAGAAGGCAAAAAGACATTTCTATCCGAAAGGGTAGAAAGCAAGGTCGCACCCGGCGAAGCAAGGATTGGATTTTCCTTATCGCCATTCACAAAAATCTTAACCTCACCTTGCGGCAACAGTTGGCGACGCGCAAATATCAACATCGCCGCAATGCCCGAAATTACAAGTCCAAAAACTATTATTGCTGAAATAATCAGTGTCATGCTAAAATTTTATTTTGAAGTTTAAGACTAAGTTTAAGTTCAAGTTTAAAATATCAAGTAATAAATTTCGGCTTCGCCGAAAAACAAATTTAAACTTAAACTTAGTCTTAAACTTAATCTTATTTATTTCCCTGCCATAAGTGCCGCCGGGTCGATTCCCATCAAGCTCATAAAGGCAATTCCCATCAATCCCGTCAAGATAAAAGCGATACCCAATCCGCGTAGTGCAGGTGGCACAGCCGAGTAGCGCAATTTCTCACGAATTGCAGCAATCGCTACAATCGCCAAGAAGAAGCCAAAGCCGGAACCAATACCAAAAGCTACTGATTCACCGAAGGCATACTCACGCGAAACCATGAAAAGCGAGCCACCAAGAATGGCGCAATTCACCGTAATCAAAGGCAGGAAGATACCCAGCGAGGTGTAGAGCGCGGGAGAGAATTTCTCAATAATCATCTCCACCAACTGCACCATCGCAGCGATAACGGCAATAAACAAAATCAAACGCAGAAAGGTCAAATCCATCTCTGTACCGACAATGCCCGACAAGACATTTGTACTTGGTTCGAGTAGGAAGGTGTAAATGACCCAGTTAATCGGCATCGTAATCGCGAGTACGAAGATGACCGCCGCACCAAGTCCAACTGCTGTTTTGACCGTCTTTGATACCGCCAAGTAAGAGCACATACCTAAGAAGTAGGCAAGTACCATATTTTCAATAAAAGCGGCTTTGATAAATATATTAACTAATTCCATTGTCTAATTTTTGATTTGAGGATTTTTGATTTTTGATTGCTTTCTATCTCGCTTCTTCTAAAATCTCCAACTAAGATAAAGTTGCGGTCTTGAAGTTCTATTGTCTAAGGTGAATCCGACATTATCAATACGTATATTTTGACTACTATCAGACAGAACAGTGTTGTTGTGCAGTTCTATACTTTTTGCAAAATTCTTATCAAACTTTTTAAAAAGTATAGGTCTGGCAATAATTGAACCCAAAATTGTAGCACCACCTAAAATTAATAAAGGATTGACAGAATTACCTGTATGATAGCCCTGGTCGTCTATTTTTTTTATCGGATTCGCAAACCCTGCTGCTGCAAGTCCTAAACCTCCAAGCATTCCAAGAGATGTTGCATTTCCCCAGCGTACCTGTTTCATAGATTTGTCAAAATATTTTAGTGCTTCCTCATCTTTAATATGTTTTCTTAAGTCTCTACCTCTTTTTCCTGTGGACATAATCTTAGGGTCATCCCCTAATTTGAAATAGTAGCGCGCACTGGTTCTGCTTTCTTGTCCTCCTTCGAAGTACTTTATAGTAGTAGTAGTTAGCTCTGCGACTATCGTTATTTTTTCCTGTGCAAACATATCAGAAATGCAGAGGCAGACTAACGATGTAAATAGAATCGTTTTAATTTTCATAATGTTTTATTTTAGTTAAATAGTAATTTTAGTGCTAATAGTATTTTCGTAGTTAAATTAACTTATATCCACCAACTTCGTATTCCAACTACGTTGTATCCATATCAATATCCCGATGACGAATAACGCCGCCGCAGGAAGTACCATCAAACCGTTATTGGCATACCAACCAAATAAGGTACTGCCCCAACCCGCAGAAACGGTATCAATCAAATACTCAGGTGTAGGACCAATAAGTTTGTAACCTGCAAAAGTACCTTTTCCGAAAATCTCACGAATCGCCGCTACGATAATCAAAATACCACCATAACCCAAGCCGTTGCCGATACCGTCGAGGAATGAACGCCAGGGCTTGTTCGCCATCGCAAAGGCTTCCAAACGTCCCATCACAATACAGTTGGTAATAATCAAACCGATAAATACCGAGAGTTGCTTATATACGGTAAACGAAAAGGCTTTGAGTACCAACTCCACCACTGTCACCAAGAAGGCAATGACTACAAGTTGGACAATCATACGCACCTGCTTAGGCATACTGGTACGCAATAACGAAACGGTGAGATTGGCAAAAGCACAAACGAAAACTACCGCTATCGCCATCACAAAAGAAGGCACCACAAGTGTTGTTACTGCCAGTGCCGAACAGATACCAAGTACCTGTACCGTCACCGGATTATTGTCGTTGAGCGGATCGGTAATGAGTGCGCGTTCTTTTTTCCCAAATAACGGCTCACTCGATTTTACCGCTACATCTTTTTCTTGAACTGCTGTATCAGCCATAATATTTTTAATTATGAATTTTGAATGAGTGAATTTTGAATATATATGTATAGTCATTCAAAATTCGTAATTCGCCATTCATCATTTATTTTTAAAGTATGCGAAATAAGGACTCATGCCGTCGGCAATCATTGCCGTTACACCGTCGCAGGTGACTGTTGCACCGGAAATGGCATCGACTTCATATTCTTTGTTGAAGTCGCGTTGACCGCCTTTTTTGACGACGAGGTATTCGCCTGTTTTATCGTTGTAAATTTTGTCGCCGATAAATTGCTTTTTGAAATCAGAATTGTCCTTGATTTCTGCGCCAAGACCGGGTGTTTCACCTGCATGGTCGAAGGTAACACCTGCAATGGTACGGAAGTCGTCCTGCAAAGCAAATGAACCCCAAATTTTATCCCATAGACCATTACCTCGCGCACTGACAATGTACAAATCTTTACCATTATGATTGTATACATAAAGCGGATAAGAACGGTCTGCTTCAGCTTTCTTTTCCTCTTTTTTCATGTCGAGGTCTTCGGCTTTGATTTCTGCACCTGCGGCATTTTTGTTTTTTACAATATTGCCTTCTGCATCCAATACAAACTGCTTGACCTTGCTGAAAGTCTGCTCAATAACATCATCATCTGCTTTTGCAAATGAAGCATCTACCGCACTAAGGATGTCTTTCTTCTTGGATAATGCCTCGTTTTTGACATGTAAAGGCTTCAATGAAGTTGCTAACAACGCCAAGACCAATGCCACAACCGAGGTCAATACAAGGGTATATAAAAATACGTATCTGTTACTATGCACTTTTTTGAATTTTGAATGAATGAATTTTGAATTTTGAATGAATGAATCGGACGAAAATAATTCATTCATTCAAAATTCACTCATTCATTCATTATTGAGAAACTCGTTTCAAACGTTTGGAAATATTTGCTTCTAACACGTAGTGGTCGATGAGTGGTGCAAATACATTCATAAATAAAATTGCTAACATCCAACCCTCAGGGTATGCAGGATTGAGTACACGAACAATCATACCTACGACACCAATCATGAAACCGTAAATCAATTTACCTGTAGGTGTAGAGGCTGCTGTCACAGGGTCAGTCGCCATAAATGCCATTGCAAAGAAGAACGACCCCATCCAGAAATGATATTGCCACGGTACTGCCATAAAAACATGGAAACCACCCACGAGGTTCATCAAAATCGCTGTTAATGCTGCACCAATAAACATAGACAGCATAATACGCCAACTCGCTATACGAAGTGCCAACAATATCGCTGCACCAATCAAAATTATGGGCTTACATGTTTCACCGATAGAACCGGGAATGGCGCCCCAAAACATCTGTGCGTTAGTGTAATAATTTTGAACTGCACCCCAACCTTCTTTAGCAGCGAGGGCAAGCGGTGTTGCGCCTGTCCAACCGTCGGGCGTATTGGCAAGGACGTATTTGGAGAAGGTCATCCCTTCGGGGATGGCTTCTATACCAAGTGCTGCCATTGTCGCGCCTTTCATACCAAATATTTGGTGTAACCAATTATAATCATAAGCGACCCAACAGAAATCACCCGAAATATCACCCGGATAAGCAAAGAAGACAAAGACCCTTGCCAATAAAGCAATATTCAAAACATTCATTCCTGTACCACCAAAAGCTTCTTTACCAATAATCACTGCGAAGGCAATCGCAATGGCTAACATCCAAAGCGGAATATCCGGCGGCATAATCAAAGGAATCAAAGCACCCGACACCAGATAACCTTCTTCAATCGCGTGACCTTTCTTAGCGGCATAAAAGAACTCTATACCCAAGCCTACGACATTCGATACGATGAAAATTGGTAATATTTGCAATGCGCCGTATAGTAGCTTTGTCAGAAAGCCAGCCAAAAAGCCATCATGCATACCCAAAGCGGCATAGTGTTGATGACCTATATTATACATACCAAAAATGTAGCACAAAGCCATAGCTTGCACGACTATAAACATGGTACGTTTCAAATCCATACCATCGCGTATGTGTACACCACCCGACTTGCGTGTTACGTGGTTAGGTGCGTATGCGAAGGTAAAAAAGCCGTCATACAACGTATGCAACATACGCTTCTCTTTTGGCGGCTCGAATTTCTTTACAAAATCTAAAAATTTGCTCATTTTTAGTTGATTCAGTTTAACTGGTTTATTGGAGTGGAATATTGTACTGACGACTTTAGCCGTCAAGTGATTCATATTTCGCGACGACTAAAGTCGTCGATACGGATTACCCTTGCTCACGCAGCGTCTCCAATCCTTTTCTCAAAATCTCCTGCACATTCGTCTTAGAAGTACAGGCAAATTCACATAAAGCCACATCTTCCGGCGCGAGTTCGTAAATGCCCAAGCCTTCCATGCGGTCAAAATCATTCGCCAAAATCGCCTTAACAATGTGCTGAGGATACACATCCATTGGTAAAACCTTTTCATACTGACCCGTAACTACAAGGGCGCGAGGCTCACCATGTGTATTTGTTTCCGCTCTATATTTAATGTCAGTAAATGCTGAACCGGGGAAAGTAGAAGAAACACTCGGACGCACTGCTACCGGATTCAACCAACCAAATAATTCGTACTCATCATTTTCATGGAGAACGGTAATTTGGTCATCGAAAAAGCCGAGGTATCCGTCATTTTCGATTTGCGTTCCGGTCAAAACATCACCTGCTACAGTGCGTGTTTTGCGTTCTGTCAGAATGTTATTTTTTAGAATATCTTCAACGTTTGCACCAAGTGGTACGCGGTAATATTTCGGGTCGCGCACCTCTGCACCTGTGACGGCGATAGTACGTTCTGCTTTATATTGTCCGGTGACGAATAGGTTACCGATAATCGCTACATCTTGTGCATTCACTGTCCATACGACTTCACCTTTATTAATAGGTGCAGTGTGGTGAATTTGTATACCAACATTTCCTGCCGGGTGTGGTCCTTTGAACCAATGTTTTTCTACATTCTCTGCGCGAGTGAAAGCTAAATTTGGCGCACCTTCCGCACCTGCATTCAAGCCTAAGTGGACTTTTCCATCTGTCAATTTCGCTAACACATTCAAACCACGTTGGAAAGCCGTTGCATTTTTCCCTAAGACAAAATTGAGGTCAGGAGCAAGTGGTGCGGAATCGAAAGTCGATACAAAAATATCGCGTGGTACATCTGCCGGGTCGGCTACCAACTCGTAAGGACGTTGACGAATAAATGCCCAGACGCCGCTTTCTGTGAGATAATTGACCAAATCTTCACGTGAAGCGAAACCATTTACATTCGGAATTTCGCGCTCCGTATATTTTTGTTCTTTATCGACGAGAATAACGATTTTATCAATCGCTCGTTTTTCACCGCGAACGATGTCCACGACTTGTCCGCTTACAGGAGAAGCATATTTTATTTCAGGACGTTTTTTGTCGAAAAATAAAATATCACCCGCTTTTACCTCATCATCTTTTGCCACCAATACTTTAGGAATCGGCGACATGCCCACGAAGTCACGCGGACTGACGGCTACGGTATTTACCCTTGCTTCGCCGAGTACTTTCTTGGCTTCACCTTCTAATAGGATGTCATGCCCACGCTTTAAATGCGTGACACTTGCACCATTAGTATATCCGGCTGCACGCGGACGGGTGATTTCTGAAAGGCGTGGAAAAAGTGAGTAGTTTTCACCTGTTTTATCAGCACCGGTTCTACGGGCTTCTTCACCCATAAAGATGTCAGATACCAATAAAATGACCACTAATAATATAAGGAGGGCAACTGCGAAAAGAGCCGTCAACATGGCAGACGAGAGTCCACCGGCTTGTGCTTGGGCTGTGACCGCAAGGGTCATCAAAGCAAAAAGTAAGACGGGTCGTTTAAATCGAATATTCAATTTAATTTATTTTAAGTATGTGTTCGTCGTTCTTGGTTTGTTGTTCTTAGTTGGTAATTATTTGATTTTTAATTATTTATAAATTGATAATTAAGGCAAATAAATAACATAGAACGAAGTACAAAGAACGTAGAACCCGATTGGTTGTCAAAAATCGCTGCAAAGATAAAAACCTTCACACAAAAAAGACAGTGAGGATTAACTTTTTGGTAACATGAAGGGGTTATTTGGATTTTTTCTAAATAGGGTGTGGTATGGGTATGTTTAATGTGGGATAGGGATGGTTTGGAGTTGATTGAGGGACAGAGACTTTTTAAGGTGGTGTGAGAGGTTCGTTTTTTTACAAATTATATTGAGATAAATAATTGATTCTTTTCTCCCAATAATTCATCATAAAATGAATTGTACTTTTCGACAAAATCCTCAGCCTTTGATAATTGCTCGTAGGCGAATTCTTCTGTTACACTATTCCAAGTTCTTTCGTCTCGATATGTCCAATTGAAATCTTTGAAACCGAATTCTTCCTGTATTTTTGAATCAATCTCCTCCATTCTTTTAACGAGTTCCGCCATATATTTGGGAGTTTCAGTTTCGATTTTCTGCATTTTTGTTTTCCTTAATTCCCCCTCTCTATTCCAGATTATCCAGAACCCGTCTCTATTTACGTAGCCAAATGTTTGGCCTCTTTTGTTAAAATCTTTATCGAATAAAGGTTCCTCTCTTATTTGGTTAAAAACAGAGAGTGTCATTTTTTTCTGATTGATTGAGAGTACTCGAATTTCGACTGAAAGGGTCTGGACACTTAGTTGTTGACTTTTCATTTTTTTTCATTTTGGTCGTAGTGAATTTAAAAATAAACGGGATTGTCCATTAATTTGGACGGCACTTTTAAGTGCAAAATATCGGTAGTTTTTTTGGTGAAAATTTATTTTGAGTGTCGTTAGATACTCAATATTACGAACCTAAAGGCTCGTTTGACATATTTTTGTTGAAAATTCTACCGATATTCGACCTCTAACGAGGTTATATAAGCTTTTGCCCGGAAAATTTTAAAAACAATCTACCCCGAAAAACCAATCCCTCTGAAGTTACACATACCGAGTGCGGATATATGAGTTTTGAGTATTTTTTTAAAAATAAACGAAGCGGTTTGACGAATTCAAAACCGCTCGTGAAATACAGGGACACGCAAGCTGGAGGCATTGCGCTACGGTCACGCAGACACCCCAATCACAGAATTACTCTCAATCACCGCTCCCTTTTTCAAAATAATAATACCATCACGAATGCAATATGTATCTGTCTCTGCATCTTCTAATTCAGGACCGCCAACGATACGCACATTATTCCCGACACGCGCATTTTTGTCAATAATTGCATTTTGAATGAAACAATTATTGCCTATTCCAAGCAATTCATTATCAGGAAGTTGTTCGATGTCATTTACAGTTTGATAATAATCGTTACCCATGATAATGGCGTCACGAATAATGGTGTCTTGCCCGATACGAGAGCGTATACCGACTACCGCACGAGAGATTTCGGCAGCATGAATAATGCACCCATCCGACACCAAACCATAGGTTACTTTAGTACCAAAAAACTTGGTCGGCGCGAGCATTCGCGCACGCGAATAAACTTTTTTGATATTGTCGTATAAATGAAATTCAGGGAGAAATCCGGTCAGTTTTAGATTGGATTCAAGGAAGGAGGCTATCGTCCCAATATCTGCCCAGTAGCCATCATAAGGATAGCTGGCTACGGTGTATTTTTCTTCGATGACGGCGTATGGAATGATTTCTTTTCCGAAGTCATTCGAGTCCATATTTTCGTCGAATAATTGGTTTAATATTTTTTTATTGAATACATAAATACCCATTGAGGCGAGGTAATGTTTGTCTTGGTCGGTGTACTTGGCGGGGAGTGGCGACTTCCATTTTTCGACTTCATCTGCCGAGGGTTTTTCTGTAAAACTACCAATCATTCCTGCTTCATCTACTTTCATGATGCCAAAGCCCGTCGCATCCTTCGCTATCACGGGAATGGTCGCTATCGTGATGTCTGCTTGCTTCTCGACATGGTATTCCATGATGGCTTCGAAGTCCATATTATACAATTGGTCACCGGATAAAATGAGGACATATTCGTAATCCAAATTCTTCAAACGCGGTAGTGACTGACGTACTGCATCCGCCGTACCCTGAAACCAATCTTTGCTTTCAAAAGTCTGTTCTGCCGCCAGAATATCCACAAAACCATTGGAAAATACATCAAAATGATAAGCATTTTTAATGTGTTGATTCAGCGAAGCGGAGTTGAACATCGTCAAAACAAACATCCTGCGAATATCCGAATTGAGGCAATTGCTGATAGGAATATCAATGAGACGGTATTTTCCGGCGATAGGAACGGCGGGCTTGGAGCGTTCCATAGTGAGTGGATAAAGGCGTGTACCTTTACCGCCTCCAAGTATGATGGCAACGGTTTGGTCAGTCATGAATAATGTTGAATAAGTGAATTATGAATGAGTGAATTACGAATACCCTTCATTCAAATATTTTACATAAATGTAATGAAAAATATTTGAAAATGTTCTTTTTGAAAATAAATAATAGGAAAAATAATATTCACTTAATCATCGGGGTGACTTGCAAGTTATCGGGCGAGTGTTCGTGGAGTTTTTTTATACTTTTATTTAGGATAGGGTGAGTGAAGTCCGGGGCAATTTCCATTAAAGGCACTAAGACGAAATTGCGCTCATGCAGGCGAGGGTGGGGGAGCGTAAGTTTCTTGGTGTTTATGATTTCATTTTCAAAAAATAATATGTCAATATCAATCGTGCGTGGTCCCCAATGTTCGGTGCGTTGTCTGCCGAGTTGGTGTTCTATTTCATGGATGGTGTTGAGTACTTCATGGGCGGTCATTTCGGTACGAACGAGGATGACTTGATTGTAGAAGGTGGCTTGGTCTGTCTTACCCCATGCCTCTGTTTCGTAGACTTGCGATAGGGTCTGGATATGACCAATTTTTCTTTGAATGGAGAATTTGGCTTTTAGTAAATGACCGAGTCTGTCACCGACATTGCTGCCGAGATGGAGGTAGACCGTAAAGCGGTTGACGGTTGACGGTTGATGGTTGACGGTAGGGTTAGTTTTCTGCATCTAATTTTTGTTTGATTTCCAAGATTTTTTCTAATGATACACTGCTTATTATTTTGGTGATGTCTTTAGGGCTAGTGTTGAGATTCAATAAATGGATGACCATATTCACTGTATCCAGTTCTTTTTGTTGTAGTTTTTTCTCTGCTTCTTCTGCTCTTTCTTTTTCTTTGTCTGCTCTTTCTTTTTCTTGTTTTGCTTTTTTTATAGCACGCTTTCTGCTTTTTTCTTTCTCAACCTCATGCACCGCTTTTACAATCATACGTTCGGCAACCTCGCGTTCATCCGGTGTCATCTTGGCATACTTTAGGGTTTCGATGGCATTATCTATCCATTCTTCCGTCCAAAATTCAGGCGGAGTGAAGGCATCTTCTATGGTCAGTGTATGCGTCATTTTCATAACATGTATTAATTTATCTATATCTTCTTTGATGTCTTCGACTTTTTTGTTCCATTTGGGCAATTCGAGTATCACTTGTGTAATTTCATCACTCATCAACTCACCATGTTGATTTCTTGTTTTGCCGATGTGGTGATATTCCTTTGAATCAGGAAGCAGTACACCGTCAACAATCGAAATGGCATATATCTTTTTGAGTTTTTTGAAGCGCATCTTGCCTTTCGTTATCATTGTGGTATATCGGTGTGAGGCATAGAAAGTGCTACGTTTCATAAAATCAGAAAAATCAGACAATTGCATCTCCACAATATACTGATTTCCTTTTTTGTCTTTACAAAAAATGTCAAACAGACCGCCGCCGCTTTCGATTGTCTTACCCGCTATTTCATTTCTGCTTAATGTCACCTCAACTATCGGAACATTCGATTTGATAAGTACCTGAATGGACTTTCGCAGAAAAAGCGTATTGTTCTCATTTCCGAAGGTGATTTTGAAGCCATAATCAGAAAGCATGGAAACGAAACGCTTCAAATTGGCTATTTCCTCGCTCATGTGTTTTGGATTTCTTTTTCGTGTAAATAAAATTACAAATTAATTCTATAAAATACAAGTCGTCCACTGTCCACCGTCAAAAAGGATAACCAATAGCCAAATTATATATTGTATCGCCAAAACTGAATTGTTGCAACCCATTCGGATAGAATCTATAACTACCTGTTTCATCGGGAAATGGGTTGCGAAATTTGTAAGCCATATCCAAGCGCACCACGAAATACGAATAATCAAACCGAAAACCAAAACCCGCGCCTACTGCAATATTTTTATAAAAATCAGAGGTGAACTGTCCACCCGGACGTGCCTCATCTTCTTCGCGTAGCCATACATTACCCGCATCCACAAAAAGTGCGCCTTTGAGATAACTGAACAGATGGAAACGATATTCAAGATTTGCTTCGAAGCGCAGGTCGCCTGACTGATAAGCTTGACGAGTCGCCGAAGGGTCCGGGTCTTCGTAACCGCCCGGACCGAGATTGCGAATACGCCACGCACGTATGCCCGACACGCCACCTGCAAAAAACTGCTTTACATACGGTACAGCTTCCGAATTGCCGTAATTAAATGCTGCGCCAAGCATCACTCGGGTTGCTATCAAACTACGCCGTGTGATGTCTTGGTAAAATCGGGTATCTGCCTCAAAACGAGCAAATTGTGAATAAGGAATCCCTCCGGGCATAAAGACATTTTCCGGTTGAATCCAATTGTCTATCATGGCAACGAGGTTGCCTGCTGTTTCTGCTTTTCCTTGAAAAAACCACGAACTGCCATTTGGTTTTTTGAGTATAGTTGTAATCATAGGTGATGAAAAAGTTGATT
>JAHDEO010000215.1 GCA_020628725.1 Saprospiraceae bacterium | reverse complement strand
CCCATACGACGCAGACATCGGCTATCGGTGAATTGGTAATCCACATTTTCGCGCCATTGAGGATGTAGCTGTCGCCGTCATCTTTCAAGTTAGAAATCATGCTGCTGGGGTCGGAGCCGTGATTGGGTTCGGTGAGTCCGAAGCAACCGATGAACTCTCCGTTGGCGAGTTTGGGCAGGTACTTTTTGCGTTGCTCTTCCGAACCAAATCTATAAATCGGATACATGACCAAAGACCCCTGCACGGAAGCCGCCGAGCGCACGCCCGAATCACCGCGTTCCAACTCTTGCATGATGAGTCCGTAAGACATTTCATCCATACCGCCGCATCCATACTCCGCAGGCAAACTCGGTCCGAATGCACCTATCTCCGCCAATCCTTTGACTAAGTGGCGCGGGTTTTCTGCTCGCTCTGAGTATTCCTCAATTATCGGCGACACTTCTTGCTTGACCCATTCGCGTACCGCATCACGCACGAGGATGTGTTCGGTGTCGAGCAATTCGTCGATATTGTAATAGTCGTGTCCGCGAAAGCGGTCTTGCTTAGCGTTTTTTTGTATGTGTGTGGCTGTGCCGTTTTCTATTATTGCCATTATTTTTAGTTTATCAGTTTATTAAGTTGAATGGGTTTACTGGTTCAGTTCTTCTTGTATTTCCGCAAAAGTAATCACTTTTTCGTATCCTTTACTCAATAAATGACGATATAATTTCATATCGCCTGTCCATAAAGTTCCGTCAAGATACTCGGTCAAAGCGACAAATTGAACATCGTTTATATCAACATCTCTGACGAGTCGTGCAGCTTTTGAGTATAATTCAAGCGGAATTTGAGCATCAGAAATAAAGTTGATTCTTGTGTATGCGATTCCAATAGTTTCTCTGATTTCTGCCTCTGTTTGTCCGGTCAATTCCAATAATCTTGGAATGTGTCGTTCGATTTCTTCATTCAAATAGGTGGGCGCGTAAAACTCTACCTTTTCAATATCGGCAGATAGTACAAATTGCCCGATATTACTATTCGGATTCAATACTGTTGAAAACACAATATTCGTATCTATGATATAGGTTTTCATAATTATAAATCTTCAAATCCGTCAACGCCCTCAAATCTGTGCTTATTTTCTTCCCACCATTTTTCTTTGGTCTCTTTGGCAAGTTCATCGACTTGCTCTTGGGTTATTTTATTTGTTTGACCTAACTCCAAATATCTCAAAAGATTGAGCATGTTCTGCACCTGCTTTGGTGTAGAACCTATTGGGAGTTTGATGAGGATTTCTTTGTCTGTTCTTTCTATTGTGTATGTCATGTGAATTGGTCTTGTTTGACTAATTTTTTTTCTTCATTGCAACAATGACTTCTTTCCCAAGTGGTGTAGTGCCTTTTTGAGATTTTTTTCTGCCCGGTTTATTGCTCAGAAAAACGTCTAATTTATAAGTTTTAATGATTTTTCTTAGCATGTCTTTTCTATCACCTCTTCTAATCATACTATTATCTTCATCAATAATTCTAATCTTATCACTTTTCCCTTTTTTATAATACCTTTGGAGAAAATATTTCTTGTCATCTATAATGCATTCAATTTGGTCAACAAGGTCAAAACCTTTAGTGGTATAATCGTAAACTTTTTTATTGATTCTGTCACCAATACGTCTATCTCGCAAAAGCTTCGTTAAATCTAATTTGACACCAGACTTTGAAGGAATGGCTTTATCCTTAAAATATTCTTCGCATTTGTTTTCAAGGTGCTCAATTTCACTTAAAGTTAGTTTGGTAATTTCACTTGTTGATGTTAGTTGATTTGAAATTGAATCAATAATATCTGAATCAGTAGTTAATATTCCCCATTCGTGATTTTTTTCTAAACCGGAATCTGTAAAATTGGCTGAGGTGATGATTGCTTTTTTCTCTTTTTTCGTATTAAAAATATATATTTTTCCGTGTAGTTTGTCATTAATGGAGATTTGAACTTTAACTTTGTTTTGTTTTAAAATTTTAGATTGAGCAAAAGACTTTAACGATTTTATTTTTTTCAGTTGGTTGTACGACTTTGGTTCTAATGTTGAAATTAGTTTTATCGTATTGAGTTTTTTCAAGTCAACATTTTTAAAAAAAGCATCAAAATCAACCATTAAGAAAGGACTTGCAATAATTAAATGTTCACTCTGTGAAGTTAATTTTTCTATAACCTCTTTATGATTTAATTCATTTGAATTATTGTTAACTACTTGGTACATAAGAACATTTTTTGTGTAAATGTTGTGTTTTTTCTTGAATTAATGTCTTCGCACCCTCAAAGCAATCTGCCCCGCTTTCTTGTTTGTTCTTTACAACAACTACAAAGATACGGGATTTTCCAATGCTTTTCCTTGTTTACCAATTCTCCCAATACCGATTATCCCAAAGCAATTGAAACCGCACAAAATGCAAAATTTTACAGGGATTCGGGAAATTCACTTCTCCCCCTTAAAACAAGCATAGTTATTAGCTGTAGTCGGCTGCTCAACAGACACTTCAAACTTTGCCAAACATGCACAATTCCGAAATCCGGCAACTTGGAGTAGCTCGATGTGTTCGCTGGGTTTGATACGTCCGCCTTCGTATTCGTAGGTGGAGGTTTCGGGTTTGATGAAATCTCCATTGAGTAGGATGCCGCCTTTTGGCAATATTTCAAATGCAGCTTGATAGACGTTTGCTATATTTTTCTTTTCAAATAAATCGTGTAAAGCCCAAGTCGTGACGATAACTGCCGGGGCTTTTTTTAATTGAGTCGTCCAATTATCGCGCACCAAATCCGCTTGTGTGAAGTGGATGCGTTCATTATATTTTGCTGTTCTTTCTCTTGCAATGTCCAGCATCGCTTCCGAAAAATCTAAGCCTTCATAAGTGATGTTCGGTAAATGTTCCAATAAAAAATCAGCTAAATATCCGGGACCAATCCCCAATTCCAATATGGATAGATTTTCCGTTTTCAAATCTTGTATATCTTGCAAAATGGTTTGAAATAGCCGCATTCTTTCGGGTGTCGGCTCAAATCTATCTGCCCATCCCTTCGAAAAATCGGCATCGTGAAAATCGTGTAAGGCTTCTATTTTCATCCTGTTTTATCGCTACTTAGAGTGTGTCAAATTCCTTCTTTTTCCCCTCAAACCACTTCGCCATAGCTTCGGGCGATTGCATGAGTGTTTGCATTTTCTGCATGGCTTTCAGGTGCGCTTCGTCGCCTGCTTGGAACATTTCCATGCCGTGTTTTTTGCTGAGTGCTGCCATTTCCTCGAAGGTTGCTGCATGAAATTCCTTGTCACATGCACCGCCGAGTTGTTTGCAAGTCATTGTTTTCATAATTGATAATTTTGCCTACAAAATTACACAAATAAACTTATATTCGCTTTTTTAATTTTGAATAAAATAAGTAACGAAAAAATGGCGGTTTTGAACATTCAAAATTCGCTCATTCAACATTCAAAATTAATTGTCGTATTACATCATTTAAGCATTATAGCATTGTTTTATGGGTTTAATTGCAGTAGAAGAGATGCGTTTTTATGCGTATCACGGATTTTACAAGGAAGAACAAAAAATTGGTCAGTACTACCTCGTAGATGTGTATGTGCATACGGATTTTGAGCAAGCCGCAGAGGAAGATTCGTTGTATGCCACCATCAATTATGAAACCATCTATCTTGCCACCAAAATAGAAATGGACAAACCCACGAACCTACTCGAAACCCTCGCCACCCGCATTACAGATAGTCTCAAAAATAAATTTGCCAACATAGAAGAAATTCGCGTGCGGGTATCAAAATTGAAGCCGCCACTTGGAGCAGAAGTCGGGCGCACTTATGTCGAAGTTCACCACGACCATCGTACGCTATGTGCAGCTACTGAGACGCCTATGCTTTGTTATGATGACGAAAATTGTTGGTGTAATGAAGTCCTCGTTCAGCCTGAAGTGAGGAAGAAATTGAACAAAAAATTTAAAGGCTGTCTGAGTCCGGCAATATTGAAATCTTACGCGGTTACGTGAACGGGTTGCGAGTTGCGAGTTATTTACTGAAGATTTTCGCTATGCAAAAATTTATAATTAACCCGCAACTCGTAACCCGCTACAACAACTCCTCAATTTTCACCTTCATAGCCTCAAATTCTACAGGGTCAAACAAGCGAGTGAGAAAAGCAATACGTCCTTTTTTATCAATGACAACATTACGAGTGACACCACTTTTTTTAGTGGCAAATTCAGCAAAAATCTCCGCGCCCGGATCGAGTGCGATGGGATAAGTAACGCCCGTTTGTTTAATAAATTTCTGTACCTTCTCAAGTGGTTCGTCTCGGTCCACACCTATAATAACCAAGTCTTTATCTTTGTGTGGCAGCCAAATTTCGTTCTCAATATGCGGCATTTCTCTACGACATACACCACACCAACTCGCCGTAAATTGTAAGACAACGACCTTGCCACGCAATTCCCTCAACGACGTACTCGTGCCATCTATCAAGTCCATTTTTATATCCGGTACTTTATAGCCGACTTCTACGAGATAACCGCGTTTGTCCGGTTCCGAAAGTTTGGTCGTGGTGGTAGGTGTGCAGGAAAAAATACAGAAAAGGAAGGGGCAAAGGAATAGTAAATTTTTCATGATACAAAAAGAGGTCAGAAGCCAGACCATTTCATTGTCAGAAGTCAGAGATTTTTTGTGATAAATCATTGTCTGACCTCTGACTTCTGACAGCAAAAGCGGTCTGACATCTTTAGGGAAGACGAAGCAAATAATCTACCCCAAATGAAGAAGTTATTTTTTTTATATGTTTGGCTAAATTTGACGCGCATAGCCGAGCTACGTAAGGAAAATTTAGTGAAACATATAAGAAAAAGAACGATTCAGACGGGGAGACTATTTGCTTCGTCTTCCCTTATCTTTACTTTCTCTTTTTTGCTTGTTTTGCTTTACGAATATGTTGCTTAATTTTCTTACGAATCACCCAATGATGAATCGACTCACCACCGATCAATGCCAAAAGCCCGACCCCAAAAGCCCCAATCCGAAAATATTCGATATAAGGTTGGTATTCCTCATGAAATCTGGCTACAAACACAAATTCAATCACCACCAAAAGCACACAGAAAAAGTAAATCGCTGCTCCACTGCGAATGAGCCGCAACACATAAGGCGGACGCTCACGAATCATACAACGCCGAAGCAAATTGCGATAAGCACCATGCCCCGGCGATATTTTTATCAACTCCCTGGCAATGTGTGATGCCGCACGATAGTCATGCAAATAAAAATAGGCAAGCCCTTTCTGATACAATGATTTTCGGTAGATATCTTCGCCTTGAATAAAGCGTACATTCTGTAGAATTGACAGCTCAATCAAGCAATCCGCAACCTTCAAATAAGGTCTATATCGCCCCAACATAAATAAAGCATCACCATAAGCAGCCAGTAAATGATTTTGCTCATTGAAATCCAACTCCTTAAATGCAACTTCATGCCTTTTAAAAAAATGCACAATATCACAAGGCTGTTCCCTGTCCAATTCCTTGAACTTTTTAAATATGGGCGAACCTTGTGTATGTGTTTTCTTTATCATTGCTCGACAGAAAATTTGATTGTGAACAGAAGCCCATACAAGTTGCCAACAACTTGAAAACTTCAAAATCCAAGTACCAAATTCCAAAGAAAAGACAACATAGGTCGCATTAAAATTGGAATTTGTCCACGATAGCTATCGGGATGTTATTTGGAATTTTCTCAAGTTCGCGGTTTATCCGCAACTTGAGTTGATATTCTTTGTTCTTTTTTGCGTGACTAATATACACATTTTTTCTGAGAAAATAAATATTTTGCTTGTTCGGGAGTTCGTTAAAAATTCAAAAAGAACGTCAATAGTAGTGTTCACGACTATTCTTGTGTATTTGATTTTTGGTAAATTTAAGTACAATAATTCGTAGATAAATCAGCAATAAATCAACTAAAAACATATTCTTGAAATATCTTTTTTGAAAAAACAATTCTACTCGCAATCGCCATCCAAAATTCCTCTCAAATTTTTCGTATCTTTGACTTGTTCTTGAACTTGATTCTTGCACTTGAACTTGAGTTATGTTTTCATTACTAAATAGAAGAAAAAACGTACAACCACGCGGCTTCAACTACAAACCACGTTCTTACGACGAGGATAAAGAGGAATTCCGCGACCGCGTACGCAAGCGCATGGAAGCCAATGAAGGCGACAAAGATGCCGTCAAATCACGCATCTCGCGCAGCTTCCGCGAAGGGCGACACAATAAGCGCAGCAATGCCTACCGCAGTGCCGCCATGCGTTCCAATATCATTCTCATTGCCGTCGTTATCGGTTTATGTTTTTTCGTTTACACCTTCATTCAAAATTATTTGCCAACAATGATAGAAAGTTGGTTTAACTAAGCAATGCTACAATGCGTCAATGCTACAATGCGATAATAAATGAATGAGTGAATCAATTTTGAATGAATGAATCAATATCCTTTTTTCGACATTCATTCACTCATTCATTCAAAATTCATTCATTAAAAAACATTGTAGCATTGACGCATTTCAGCATTGTCGCATTAATATGGCAGACATCATACAGCTTTTGCCCGATTCGATTGCGAATCAGATAGCCGCCGGAGAGGTCATTCAGCGTCCGGCGTCGGTTGTCAAAGAGTTGATGGAAAATTCCATTGACGCAGGGAGTACAAGCATCAAATTGGTCGTGAAGGATGCGGGCAAAACACTCATTCAAGTCATCGACAATGGTAGCGGTATGTCCGAAACCGATGCACGCATGGCATTCGAGCGACATGCGACCTCCAAAATCCGTGAAGCGAATGACCTTTTTGAAATTCGTACAATGGGCTTTCGTGGCGAAGCGATGGCATCTATCGCCGCTATCGCACAAGTCGAAATGCGAACGCGCCAAGCCAAAAACGACCTCGGCACACGCATCACCGTAGAAGCCTCCGAAATCAAAACACACGAACCTTGTCAATGCGTAGTTGGTACCACGACTTCTGTTAAAAATCTCTTCTTCAACGTCCCGGTTCGTCGCAACTTCCTAAAAAGCAACACCGTAGAGATGCGATATATCATTGATGAGTTTCAACGTATCGCGCTCGCCCACTCTGACGTATTTTTCTCCTTGCATCATAATGGAAAAGAAGTCCTGCATTTACCTTCCGGCAATTTGCGGCAGCGTGTGGTGGGTATTCTAGGTAAAAATTACAACCAAAAACTCGTTCCGATTGATGAAGAAACTGATGTGGTACGCATCATTGGCTACGTGGGTAAGCCCGAATTTGCTCGTAAAAAACGTAGCGACCAATATTTTTTCGTCAATACAAGATTTATCAAAAGCGGCTATTTGCACCATGCCGTCATGGGCGCATTTGAGGAATTACTACCAAAGGGTACACATCCGCTTTATGTGATTTTTATAGAAATTGACCCCTCAAAAATTGATATTAATGTACATCCTACAAAACAAGAAATTAAGTTTGACGATGAGCGATTGATTTACAATTATCTCAGGGTAGCTGTGCGTCATGCGCTTGGTCAATACAATGTTTCACCGGTCTTAGATTTTGACCAAGAAACCTTTATGACCCGTCAAGCCCAAATGGAAGCTCAACAACAAAAAGCCGCAAGTCAGCCATCGAAAGGCTCAAAAATAGCCGATTTTGCCGGGGGCAATATGACATCACCCCGCGAAAAATCAAACCTCAAAAATTGGCAAAAACTTTACGAAGGCATCGAAGCCTTCGACCCGCCTACACCTTCCGAAAACACCGACGACGATACCCAAACCGAAGCCATCACCATAGAGAGTAATCTCGAAATGGATGATTCCGGCGGCTCATTTTCCAAACTCACCAAACAACCTTATCAAGTACATCAGCGTTATATCATCAGTTCGATAAAGTCGGGCTTTATGCTCATTGACCAGCAAGCGGCGCATGAGCGCATTTTGTATGAAAAATATCTCCACAATCTAAACGAGGGAGCAACTGCAACCCAACACCAATTATTTGCCAAAACGATGAACTTGTCGGTAGCGGATGCGATGATTCTGAAAGAAATATTGCCTCAAGTGAATCAACTCGGTTTTGATGTACAAGAGTTTGGTAATGAAACATTTGTGATACATGGCGCACCGCCTGAAATCAAAAGTGGCGAAGAAGAGCAGAGCATCGAAATCCTTATAGAGCAATATCGCGAAAATGTAGATTTGAAATTGGATATTCGGGAAAATGTGGCACGCTGCATGGCACGCAGCGCAAGCATCAAGCACGGGCAATCGCTCACGCCGCTTGAAATGCAAAGTATTATCGACGAGTTATTTGCTTGTGAAATTCCTTACCAATCGCCGCGTGGTACGAATTGTTTTATTACGTTTGATTTAGAGGAATTAGCGAAACAATTTTAGAAAGTTCAAACGCAAGTTCAAGTATCAAGTTCAAGATACGCGATGTTGCAAGCAACATCTGACTTGCATAAAAATAGATTTGGCGCAGCCAAATCCCGAAACTTGAATTTGCACTTGATTCTTGTACTTGAACTTAAAAATGATTTTAAATTTCGAATTCAAAGCAAAGGCAAAAAATATCGCCGAAGCAGAAGCAAAACTACAAACCCTAAATCCTCGATTCGTAGGAGAAGACCACCAAATCGACACCTATTTCAATGTAGAAAAAGGACGTCTTAAATTGCGCGAAGGCAACATCGAAAATGCCTTAATTTTTTACGAAAGAGAAAACACAGCCAATGCAAAATCGTCAAACATTCTCCTATACAAACATACTCCTGACGAAGCATTAAAAGCGATTTTGACCACCACATTAGGCGTGAAAGTTGTAGTGGAGAAGCGACGCAGGATTTATTTTTTGGAAAATGTCAAATTCCATTTTGATAAGGTGGGAAGTTTAGGGACATTCATCGAAGTAGAAGCCATTGACGAAACAGGCGACATCGGCAAAGAAAAATTACAAGCACAATGCAGCGAATATGCTGCATTTTTCAATATACATGAAACAGATTATGTGGCATATTCGTATAGTGACTTGATAATGCTATAATGATGAATTGCTTAAATGCGATAATGAATAATGAGTGAATGATTTTTGATTCGGTGATTTTTGATTTTTGAATAAATGACATAAAACGCTAATAATCAATATTTAAATATCGAAAAAACATCCGTAAACCGACAAGATGTAATATTTGGTCGAAATTTAAATGTTACCAATCACATTGCGTCTTTCATTTTCAATTTGATTTCCTACTTTTGTGCAAAATTTACCATCAAACTCCGTGTACGTCCTACATGCACTATGGACTATCGACCACGGACTATGGACTAATATAAATGAAGATTTCCAACGAAGTACGGGTAGCTCTTTTGGCACTCGTTGCTATATTTGTTTTTGTTTACGGGTTCAATTTCCTCAAAGGGAAAGACCTTTTTAAGCGTACCGGGACTTATTATATTGTGTACAAACAAGTGGACGGACTCGCACCGCCCGCCCCTGTTACCGTCAACGGCGTACAAGTCGGCTCGGTCATTGACGTACAATTACTCAATGATCTGGATATTTTTGTGGAGTTAAGCCTCGACCGCGACCTGAAGTTGCCGCAAAATACAGTTGCCGATATTCACACCATGTCACCACTTGGAGATAAGGGAGTGCGCTTGCTGATTGACAGGCTTTGTACGAGCAATTGTATCCAATCGGGCGATACGCTACGAGGCAAACTGACCGACTTTGTTACTTCGTTTACGGGCGATATGTCGGCTACGATTGATGAAGGAAAAGAAGCCGTTTCGTCCGCAATTTCGGCAGCGATAGATTCGATGAATGTCAAATTTTCGGACGAAGGAGAAGCCATCGGCGAGAGCTTTAGCGACCTGCAAGGCATCCTCAAAAACCTCAATCGAAGTACCCGTAAACTTGATAAATTATTGGATGGCTCTACCGACAACATCGCGAGTACCATCTCCAATCTCGAATCTGCTACCTCCAATCTCAAATCCACCAAAGACCAACTCGACCGCGTACTCGCAAGCGCAGAAACATTTACTTCTGACCTCGGCAAACTTGACCTCAAAAATAAATTAGATAAAACTGTTGACGGCATAGACGGTGCACTTGATGGCACCGTAGAAAAGGTAAAAAGTACGCTTGATAAAGCCGATAGAGCTATTGCTGGTGTGGATGAAATATTGGCAAAAGTCAAAGACGGTGGCGGTTCTATCTCCCAGCTATTGAGCGACGAAGCTGCATTATACAATAATATAAACGAAGCTACACTTGACATGCAATTGCTCATGCAAGATATTCGCCTGAATCCTAAGCGATATGTCCGCTTATTCAGACCCAAATCACCGAAATATGAAAAACCGGAAGATGATCCGGGAAGGCAATAACCATCCGTGATGTCTGACACTTCAAAAGTGTCCGACATCTCCACCTTTCGCGCAGAAACTTTTTGTTTGTAAATTTAAAATAATTTGCTTATCTTAATTCCACGAAAACAGCTTTCGTAACACAGATATTCCTGTCTGTTCTCTATACGGCGTAGGCAAGAATGCCTGTACTACGCATTAGTAAAAAATAATTTTAAAATACTTTTAAACTGACATTTTTACACACACAAATAAAAATCGTTTTTTTATTTATGTAAATGGAAAAACCATTACGCATTTCACAATCTTTAATTTAAAAAGAAAATAAAGCGTGTAAACGGCTTATTCAGCAGGAATCTAAACACACATTTAACGCTAAGTTGATACACAATTGAACGTGCCATTTTTCTCATTCAAATAAAATAAAAAAAGTTTCCACAATTTTTCCACACCAATTCACAACTCACTAACAATGATGAATTTCTCACAAAAAATCAAGATTCGATTTTCCCAAAATTTAGACTTAATTTCGTAGCCCTATTTTTCAATACAAATAAAAAAGAAGCGTAAGAATTCGGTTGAACTTGATACTTGAACTTGCGCTTGAACTTAAAGATATGCCTGACTTTAAAGAGTCCGTAAAGAGTAAAATTTCTAATCCACGCACGCAAAAAAAGCGGGAGGCGGGGATGTCAGAGTATATGTTTGGCAAATTGCCGCCGCAGGCTCCTTCATTGGAAGAAGCGGTGCTGGGTGCGATTATGTTGAGCAAGGATGCTTTGACAGTCGTGATTGATACCTTGCGCCCGGAAAGTTTTTATGTAGATGCGCATCAGGCGATTTATAAGGCGATGATACGCCTTTTTGAACGTACACAACCGATTGACCTCTTGACCGTTTCGGAGGAATTAAAGAAATCCGGCGAACTCGATAAAGTCGGCGGACCATACTATCTCGTCGAACTCACCAACCGCGTCGCGTCGTCTGCCAATTTGGAATATCATGCCCGTCTTGTGGCGCAAAAATTCATTCAGCGTGAACTGATTCGTGTTTCTACGGAGGTCATCAAAGATGCGTATGAAGATACTACCGACGTATTTGAACTGCTTGATAAAGCCGAACAAGGTTTGTTTGAAATCACTGAAAAAAATCTGAGTCGTTCCTATTCGAGCATGAGTTCGCTCTTGGGGCAGGCGGTCAAGCAAGTCGAAGAAGCCTCCAAACAGGGCGAAGGATTGACAGGAGTGCCAACCGGTTTTGTGGATTTAGATAGAATGACTTCGGGCTGGCAAGCCTCTGATTTAGTGATAGTTGC
>JAHDEO010000214.1 GCA_020628725.1 Saprospiraceae bacterium | reverse complement strand
GGCGATATAATTCATCTATACCTTCGGACTCGTTGTAAACAGGAATGACAACTGAAATTTGCATAGTCGTAACGCGAGCTTCCAGCTCGGCGTATTATTTTGAATAAGTATTGCGAGCTGGAAGCTCGCGTTACGTTTACCAAAATTTTGTTTGGTGAGGATAACGTTCCTCGTACATTTCAGTGACCATGATACGGAGTTTTTCGCGCATTTCCGCCATATTTTCCTTAGTAATTGCAGAAATAAATACGGTGTGTTCGCCGTGTAGCTTCATTTTGCTTTGGATGAGTTCGGCTTCGATTTCCTTTTTGGTTTCCTCATCGAGCATTTTATCAAAATAACGCTCACGATACAAATCCATTTTATTGAAAACAAGCAAAGTAGGAATACTTTCGGCGTTGAGGTCTTTGAGGGTTTGAGTTACTACACGAATGTGGTCTTCGTATTGCGGATGCGCAATGTCTACCACATGTACGAGCAAGTCACTTTCCCGCACCTCATCCAATGTCGATTTAAAACTCTCCACCAAGTGCGTCGGCAACTTTCGTATAAAACCAACAGTATCAGAGAGTAAGAAAGGCATTTGCCCAAATACTATCTTGCGAACTGTGGTATCAAGTGTAGCGAAAAGTTTGTTTTCGGCAAATACTTCAGATTTACTCAATATCGTCATCAAAGTGGATTTACCAACATTGGTATAACCTACAAGCGCAACACGTACCATCTGCCCACGATTTTTGCGGCGAATGGCGTTTTGCTTGTCGATTTTGTCAAGACGTTGTTTGAGTTTCGAGATTTTATCGCGGACAATACGGCGGTCAGTTTCGATTTCCGTTTCACCCGGTCCGCGCATCCCGATACCACCACGTTGACGTTCTAAGTGCGTCCAGAGTCCACGCAAGCGTGGGAGCATGTACTGCATTTGAGCCAGTTCGACTTGGGTTTTCGCTTGGGCGGTCTGAGCGCGATTGGCGAAGATATCGAGGATTAATGTACTCCTATCCAGTATTTTACGCTTGATGTTTTCTTCGAGAATGCTGGTTTGCTTACCCGATAAATCATCATCAAAAATCACCAAGTCAATATCGTTATTTTCAACGTATTCTACGATTTCTTCGAGTTTACCTTTACCAACGAAGGTCGCATTTTGCGGTTTGTGTAATTTCTGAATGAAACGTTTTTGGATAACAGCACCCGCCGTTTCCGCTAAAAACTCCAATTCATCCAGATACTCCTCCACCTGTTCCATCGTCTGATTGTACGTGACCAATCCGACGATGACAGCACGTTCGAGTTTCTTTTTGAGTCCTTTATTTTTCTTTTTACTAATGTCCCAATCTGCCATATATATTTTTAAAATTCCAAAAAACAAATTCCAAATTCCAATTCGGACATGTTTTTACTATTCATTGGAATTTGCTCATTTGTTTGATGAGACTACGTTTCTTTTTGGGTTTTAGTTCATTTTTGTATAGAAATTTTGGCATATTTAAATTGTCGGTAAAAGTGTCAACCACATTTCTAACATACCGATTTTTTTACGAAACAGGTATTCTCAGTTAAAATAATTTACCTCCGAAATAAATTCAAAGATTGCCGGCAAAAAAGCGATGAATATTAAAAGAATAATCACCCCAAGTACAATTCCTATCATACCCAAATCCCTTGATTTTTTGTTTTTATAGTCGCGTTTGAGTGCCATGATTCCTGTAATTAGAGCTGCCAAACCCACTAAAAAACCTATACCATACACACCTATCAATGGAAAGGCACCAATACCCAACCATGCAGCCACTTTTGCCAAAGTTGATGGCTTTTTTTTATTGGTTTTGATTTTCTTTTCTATTTTTTTGAGCATTATTTTTTGGAAAAAATTCGGTTTTTGTTTGCGAGTTTGTTCGGTTTTTGTTGGATGAATTTTGTTTTGAGAAATTGGATTAGCAATTGATAATGAACCAGTTAGTAAGAAAAATATTCCTGTGATAATTATTATTTTGAATTGCATTATGATTGTTTTGACTAAAAAACATTACGACTTTTTAAACTTATCAATTGTCCTGCGTTCTCGTTTTGTGGGACGTCCTGCGCCTCTTTCACGCTTTTCCGAGGCAGCTTTTCCAACAAACCAATCTTTGAATTTACTCATTTCTTCAGGCGGCGTGAGGTTTTCATAACAAGGCTCGGCAAGGGTAGCCGATACGCGTTTTTCTATCAAATCTACGACCTTGAATACCATGTTGAAGCCTTCCTTATGCACTTGCAAAGTCTCCCCACGCGAAAGCATGTAAGAAGCCTTTACAGGTTTGTCATTTATCTTAACTTTATTTGACTTACATGCATCTGTCGCCATCGTGCGCGACTTGAATATCCGCACACTCCACAACCATTTATCTATTCTTACTTTTTCCATTTGTGGTGATTGGTGATTAGTAATTGGTGATTAGTCGTTGGTTTTGCTTCGCAAAATCCTGTATTGTCTTGTGTAAGTCCAATCACTAATCATCAGCCACTAATCAACTGATTACGAAATCCCAACGCCCTCGCCTAATGTCGATTTATCCAACAAAGGAAAAGACAAATCCATCCCTTCTAAGGTTTTCAAAACGGTTTGTGCAACATAAAAGTTCCGGTACCAACGTTGGTCGGCAGGCACGATATACCACGGCGCGGTATTACAGCGATTGATGGCATCTTCGTAACATTCCATGTATTTGTCCCACAATTTGCGCTCTTTCCAATCACCGTCATTGTGTTTATAATTTTTACGCGGCAAGTCGATACGCTCTTGCAATTTCTCCAACTGACGTTCAGGAGAAAGGTGCAAGTAGAATTTCAAAACCGTCGTACCATTATCTTTTTGCAATAAATCCTCGAAGGCGTTAATTGCATTGATGCGTGTGGTAACTCGTTCCTCATCTATCCAACCATGTACACGCTGAATCAGAATATCCTCATAATGAGAACGGTTGAATACCTGAATGGCCCCTTTACCGGGTGCGTGCTTGTGTATGCGCCATAGGAAATCGTGGGCAAATTCTTCGTCCGTCGGTTTTTTGAAACCCTTCGCGCTCACACCCACTGCACTACAATAACGAAAAATACGCTTCGTCAGTCCATCTTTTCCACTCGAATCCATGCCCTGAAATACGACAAGTATGCTATGCTTTTTACCTGCCATCATCATTTCGTGCAATTCGCCGATGCGCTTGTATAGGTCTGTTGTGGCATTTTTCACTTCATCTTTATCGAGGTGTTCGGGGGCGCGGGTGCTTATTTCTTTTAGTTTTATCATGTGAATAGTGTTGTTGTGTTGTAGTGTCGTTGTATTGTGGTGTTTGGGCTAAACTAAAAATATTTCTTCTTTGTTTGAAAATGCTTTGAATTCCAATGGATTACCACTTAAATCCAAGACGAACATCGTAAGTTGTTCACCAACTTTTCCTTCGTATCTTTTTTGTGGTTTAATGACAAAATCTATGTTTGCATTTTCAAGTCTTTCTTGGATGTTTTTGAATTGTTCTATGGATAATAAACAACCAAAATGTGGAATGGGTACTTTGACGCCATCAACATTTCCGCAATAATCAAGGTCGGGAATTTCGGTGCTTACATGCGCCGAAAGTTGATTGTCAAAGAAGTTGAAATCTATCCAAGATTCGGTTGACCGTCCCTCTTTACAGCCTAATATTTCGATGTAAAACTTACGGGTGGATTTGATGTCTTTGACCTTGAAGGCAAAATGAAATGCACTCATTTTTTTATTTTTTACACTTAGCACGGTGCTTCCAGCCCGTGCCTCGGGTATATATAGCGCGTTCTTATCGCAAACACGGGCTGGAAGCACCGTGCTACGTTTGTCTTACGTTCCCATCTTGGTTCTTTTTACCAAATATGGCATCAAAATCTGCTTAAATCCCGCATGAATATCCGCTTCCACAAAATCGACACGATACTGCAAGCACTTCATTTCCAGTTCTTCACGGAATTTTAGCATTTGTTCTTTGTAATAATCTTTGACCTGATTGGATTGAAGACGCACTTTTTCGCCCGTTTCCATATCAATAAATATATAAGGACGGTTTTCAAACTCGAAATCCATTTCCTTGCCTTTGTCTACAACGTGGAAAAGTATAACCTCGTGTTTGTTGTGCTTCAAGTGCTGAATGGCGGAAAATAACTTCTCCGTATCTTCCGATTGCTCAAACATATCACTGAAAATCACCACCATAGAACGACGGTGAATACTATCCGCTATCTCGTGGAGTGATTTGGCGGCTGCGGTGCGCTTATTACGTTCGGGATTCGCAAGTAGTTGGTCGAGTTGTGAGAGGAGGAGTTTGTAGTGAGTCGTGCTGGACTTGCAGCGTGAGTGCGTATGCAATTCGTCGGAGAAAATACTCAAGCCGAAGGCATCGCGTTGTTTTTTCAACAAATTCATCAAAGCCGCAGCAGCCAATGCCGAAAATCGCAGCTTGTTGACCTGCCCTGTATCCTTGTCTCCGGCGTCAGGGAAATACATCGACGAGGAAGCATCTACCACAATATGACAGCGCAAATTGGTTTCTTCCTCGAAGCGTTTGGAAAATAATTTGTCGGTACGTGCATATACTTTCCAGTCGATATTCTTGGTGGATTCGCCGGGATTGTAGAGGCGGTGTTCCGCAAATTCGACAGAAAATCCGTGAAACGGACTCTTGTGCAATCCAATGATAAAGCCCTCAACGGCTTGTTTCGCCAACAATTCGAGGTTGCCGAGTTGTCTTACATCGTAATTATCAAATAAACTCAATGTATTAATTTTGAATGAGTGAATTTTGAATTTTGAATGGTAATGAGTGAATGAGTGAATTTTGAATGAGTGAATTATTACTACTTAAATGCGATAATGTTTTCCTATTAACGTATTTTAGCATTAACACATTAAAAATATTCATTCATTCAAAATTCACTCATTCACTCATTCATTCTCATTCAAACAAAAAAAGCCCTCATTTCATACGAAATGAGGGCATAAAGTAAAGAATTTTTCACTTATTATCCAGTGGTTTATGATTGGTTTATGAATTGATTTGTGTGCAATGGGCATTTTGCGGAGCAAAATCAGCAACTAATCACTAATTACCAATCACTAATCACCAAAAAATTACGCTGTTTGCATATGAGATTGGATTTTCTCTTGCAATTTAGCTTTGGTCGTCAAACCAACGTGCTTGTCTACAACTTCACCGTTTTTCAACCATAAGATGGTCGGTAAGCTACGGATACCGTATTTCATAGATACATCGGGATTGGTATCTACGTCCAATTTTCCGATAACTACATCGTCGCCATGCTCTTCGGCTAATTGCTCTACAATAGGAGATAACATTTTACAAGGTCCGCACCACTGCGCCCAAAAATCAATCATCACCAATTTATCTGTATCCAATACATTTTCCTGAAAATTCGCGTCTGTTAATTCTAATGCCATTTTATTGATTTTAATCTGTTAAAGATTTTGTTTCGTGTAATTCAGTAACGTTTAGACGATAAAAATGTTCCAATGTATACATATTAATATCGTTATTATTTTCTTATCAAACGGTATTCCAATGTTGTAATGCTTAAATGCTTAAATGGTAATGAGTGAATGAACGAATTGTGAATGTTGAGTAAAACGAAATCCCGTACTCATGTCGGGAAGTGAATCATTTTAATTAGTTTAATTTTGTGCGAGACAATAACTTGAAGAATCAAAAATCAATCAATCAAAAATCGAAAATCCGTCGAGTTTTATTACTTTTGAAGAAGAATTAACTGTATCATTTTGATGTATCAAACAAATCATACGTTTGTTTTTTTTCAAAAAAAGAAAAACGAATATCATACAAATTTTAAATTAATGAAAAATAAAAAGCTGACTATCAGTAAGTTATTTTATTTTTTTTATTTGAATTTAAGATTAAAATTTGCTCTTTTTGCATGTCTTTTATCATGCACGGTGCTTTCGGCTCAATTTGAAACAGACTATACGCCGATAGAGATTAGCGGGGAGATACCGCCGCGTTTTTATCATAGTTTGAAAGGAAAAACGCAGATAGATATTGTACTGGAAGACGAGGGAATGAGCCGCCGCAATCGTAAAGATTTTAGTACAAAAACCAGCTTTACACTACGTGAAATTTTCTTGAGTGGCAGCATTTATTATAATGACCCTTGCACGCCATATGTCCGCGAAGTGACGAAAAAGTTAACTGCCGGACTGCCAAACGGTGAAAACGTGAGTGTTTTTGTCAGTCGTTTTGTCAGTCCAAATGCGGCAATTTGGCAGGATGGTACGCTGATAGTGAACATCGGTTTGTTGGCAAGACTCGAAAATGAGGCGCAACTTGCCTTCGTTATCGCGCATGAGATTTCACATTATGAGAGCAAACATCCTTTTTTGAAATACGTCCGCAAACAAAAACCTGCGAATATTCAAAAACGTGCTCTCGATAATCTGAAAGCCAACGTCGCGTATACCCAACAGAATGAAATCGAAGCTGATGCCTTTGCGCTGGAATTGCTCAATAGAGCCGGATACGACAGTCGCGTAGGCGCACGCGCTATCGAATTGATGATGAATGACGAGACAGCCGGAGGAATCAAAGATGTCGGTGCTTTATTGGATATTCCGGGAACGGATTGGTGTGCTGACCTCGAAGCACGTATGTATATGGGGCAAGAGAGGCATGAGGCGCACCATTTTGCACGAGCAATGTTGCAACAAAGAAGGGCAAAAATAGATATGGATGGCACGTCGAATGAAGGGCTTTTCTTGGTGTCTGAAAGTGATTTTGCTCGTATAAGTAGTATGGCGAAATTTGAGGTCATCGAAAATCATTCTCTTGAAGCAGATTATGTTTCAGCACTTTATCAGTCGATAATGTTACAAAAAATATATCCTGAAAATCAATATTTGCAAGGAAAAATTGTGGAGAGTCTTTTTCAATTGTACCTTTACAAAAAACGCGATGAGATGAGGCGTTTATTAGAAACAAATCAAGAAAATTATCTAACAACAGACCTCTCCCGCTTATCCTGCTTTATGAATAAAGTAGATGAATCGACGCTAAAAAGAATTACCGCCATCTACCTCAAACGGCAATACGAACGCTACGGCAGCGAGCAGGAAACCATCGCCATTACTGCCGCAAAATATACCAAATTGGTGTCAGGACGAGCAGCAGCAAAAGAACACTTTGAACATTACATAAAGCATTTCCCCTATGGGAAACATTATTTATATGCGGAGCAAATGATTAATGATTAATGGATAATAACTAAATCTAATAATTTGATTTTCAAAAATATACACACTATTATTTTGCTACTTACCTTATTTTCTTTAGGTGCTTGTCAAGGGGCATTGCAGGTGGATAGGGTGCGTGATTTTAAATCGAAAAAGACGAACATTCAGAAAATCGTGTGTATTGACCCTGATTTTGAATTACTCACAACAACAGGCAATAAAAAAACCGAACGCCGATACAGACGCGCTTCCGCCAAAGAAATTCAATTGAACAATATTTTGGTGCGTAATGCTCAAAAGAATAATTTGACATTAGAATTGGTGGACACTGAGCGATTGCTACCAAGCAACGTGGAGTATTTCAGCCAACTCGCACCGCTAAAACGAGAGATTTTGCAGGTCAGTTTTTTGCAAGATTTTGTAAACAGAAAAAAACGCAAAAATCAACAAAAGGTATTCAATCGTTACGAAGATGGTCCGGCTATTGGGTCGCATTTCAGTTACTTGGCGGATGAATATGGAACGCGATATTTTTCAGTGCAAGGTATCACGACGCATCGAAAACCCAATAATAAGCAACTCGTGCTACTCTTGACATCGCCACCTTTTGGTGTGGCAAACCTTTTTTCGCCTGAGGTTGATACCTATTATTATACTATCATTGCGGATGTGGTACGTGCCGAAATCGTGTACCGCGAAATCAGAAGAGTGGATGCCCCTGCTTCGGATACCAATCTCAACGCTTTAGTCTATGACAGCTTTAATATCATATCTCAATAAAGGTAGATGGTGGACGGTGGATGGTGGACGGACTACGATAAACGGTGGACGGTGGACGATGGACGGACTGCTGTGGACTATCTTGCTTTTGTGTTTTGCTTTTGTCGCTTCGGGACAAACTACGGGTTATCAAGGTAAGCGATTGATGTTCAAGACTGACCTCGTATCACCTGTCAGTGAGCGTGGTATCAATATGGGTTTGGAGTATGTAGTGTTGCGAAATGCGGTGCTTGGGCTTGATTTTTCATTGACTGGGAAGCAGTATACTCAACGTATTACGAGCTATTATGACATGTATAATGAAGACCCGCCGATTGCTGCGAGTATACGTGATATGCAAGTAGGTATTACGGGGCAATATTTTCTAAATACTGCGCTGCCGGCTCCTAAAGGTTCTTATGTTTTTGGAAAATATGCTATCGGGCAAGCAGATATTTTTGCGGTTGACCACATTATGCGAGAAGGTGAAGAGGATTTTCTTGAAGGCTTTGAAATCAATAATATTTCAAGTCATCAGTTTGATTTAGGAGTCGGGTATCAAGAGGTATTTTTCAGTTTTTTATTAGTTGATTTTGATATAGGAGTGAGTGTCGCTTCGCTTTTTTTGAATAATAATGAAAGCGAACTGCTACCACATCGAGAAGTGCTTGTTGGTGATTTTGCACGCAAACACGGACCAAATATTTTTAGCTTGGGGGTATGGCGAGATACTCCCGGTGGTATTGGACTTTCTATGCATTTAAAAATAGGTATATTACTTTTTTGATTTTTTTTCAAAACGGATGCAACCATTTTACTCGAAAATCTATCTTACCTAAATCTACTTGAGTAATACCCTTTTGTATTTTATGCGACATCGAATAAAATATTGTTTGGTAAAAGTAAAATTTTGCCGCACAATAGCGTTTAACAAACCATTAACAACAATAAATATATAAAAAGTCGTATAATCGCGTTATTATATAGAATACCAATTGAAAGTCCCGATTAACAACTGAACTTTGAAGAAGTAAATGTTGTTTTTATCAGAAATAGCGTTTATTTGTTCAAAATTAATTATATCACACTAAATTAGTTCAGGCTTTTGCCTGAAGCGCGTTTTCATGAAGAAAATCCTTGCCATAGCAATATTCAGCTGTATGCTTATCGCATTGCAGGCACAGCCGCTGACGTCTCCTAAAGGGACGGACACGGATTCGTGGCAAAAGGATAGATATCCGACGGTTTTTCTGATTGGTGACGATTCCAGAGCCTTTGAGTCGCTCTCCCGCCGCTACAATACACCACTTATCAATGCTTGTGAAGATGATATAGAAACCGCTTTTTATAAGTGGAAGGACATGATGATTGCACTCGAAAATTTCTCAAAATCAGAGGGTTACGATATTCGAGGCATCAAAATGTGGATTAAAATCTTCTGGGCTGCTGATGGTTCTGTGGAGCATATCGCTTATTTTCTCAAGCCACACTCCCGCAATGTTTCTACCGAAGAACTTTCAGCCTTCTTCAAGAATTTTATGGCTACTTACAAACTCCCTATCGACGTAGAGCGTAGCTTTTCTCACTACGGTAGTGTTTCATTTCCTACTTATTATCAAATTACACAACCTTAATTTCGATACAGTAATTTTCGATTTTTGATTGCAGTATGCATCGAGTCTAACTGGTATCGTGCTTATTGTCAAGAAGATACTGAACCTGCGATAGCCATCGGGGGCAGAATGACCATCTATTTTTGAAAATTGTCATATTATTTTCCCATTTTTGAGAAAATAACACATTTCAATGAATTCACCTGTTATCAGCGTCATTACAGTTGCGTATAATGCGGCAGCAGACATCGAAGGAACGATACAAAGCGTTCTGAATCAGACCTATGCACCTATCGAGTATTGGGTGATTGATGGTGCTTCAAAGGATGATACATTGAAAATTGTCAAGCAATACGAAGCACAACTCAAATGGCAAAGCGAGCCGGATAAGGGCTTGTATGATGCTATGAATAAGGGCTTGCGATTGGCTACGGGGGATTTTGTGCTTTTTCTGAATGCCGGGGATAGATTTAGCGAACATTATACGCTTGAGAAAGTATTTTCCCATTATACGTCCGACACAGACATCCTTTATGGCAATGTGATGATGGTCGATGAAAACCGCGAATCGCTCGGCTTGCGCAGCGAACTTACGCCCCACCGACTGCCCGAAAAGCTGACTTGGCAGGATATGAAATTCGGGATGGTGGTGAGTCATCAGGCGTTTATCGTCAGGCGAGATATTGCGCCGGAATATATGGACGACAATCTGTGTGCGGATATTGATTGGGTGATTTTGTGTTTGCAGAAAAGTCGTCGCACGACGCATACACACGTTTGTATCGCCGAATTTCAAACTGGTGGACTTTCCCGGCAACGGCATCGTGAATCATTGAATGACCGTTATCGGGTGTTGGCGAAGCATTTTGGGGCACGGGTGAATTTTTATAATCATATTTGGATAGTGGCGCGAGCTGCTTTTTTTAAATTGAGAAAAGGTAAAAGAAGTTATTAATGTAACGCGAGCTTCCAGCTCGCAGTAAATTACGCCGAGCTGGAAGCTCGCGTTACGACACGACAATGACAACACTATGAATCAACAATCACTACTCATCAACAAATCGAATTTTGCAGACTCCAACATCCATGAAACTCCAATGGATAAACTTGCCGCCAGAGAGGTCTTGTTGCAAATTGATAAATTTGCCCTCACCTCAAATAATATCACCTACGCAGTCGTCGGCGATAGAATCGGGTATTGGAATTTCTTTCCTGCCGAAGATGGTATGGGTATTATTCCGGTTTGGGGATTCGCAACGGTGGTGGAGAGTCAATCTACTGATATTCAGGTCGGTGAGCGATTTTATGGCTATTACCCGATGGCGTCTCATTTGAAAGTGATGCCTGCCAAACATTCGGATTTTGGATTTATGGATGGTACGGAACATCGGCGAATGTTGCCTGCGATTTATAATTTTTATACGCGCACGACGCATGATAATGTGTATTCGCAAGAAACGGAAAATCTTCAATGTTTGTTACGTCCTTTGTTTACGACTTCGTTTTTGATTGACCATTTTTTTGCGGATAATAATTCCTTCGATAGTCAACAAATTATCCTGACCAGTGCATCGAGTAAAACGGCGTTGGCATTGGCGCATTTAATTCATCATAGAAAAAAACAGCAATCGAATACACCAAAATTAATTGGTTTGACTTCTCCTAAAAACCAAGTATTTGTTATTGCAAGTGGCTATTATGATGAGGTTTTTGTGTATGAAAATTATGATAAAATTGAAATCGCAAATAGTTCGATTGTAGAATTTGCAGGCAATCATCAGCTTCAATATCAGTTGCAGACGCATTTGAATGATGCATTGAAATATAATTGTTTAGTGGGACTTGTGGATTGGGAAAATATGAGAGGAGAGGAAAAATTACCACAA
This sequence comes from Saprospiraceae bacterium, assembly GCA_020628725.1. Lineage (GTDB taxonomy): Bacteria > Bacteroidota > Bacteroidia > Chitinophagales > Saprospiraceae > JAHDEO01. Next base: position 266 of record JAHDEO010000214.1, on the reverse strand, counting down.
CGAGGAACGTTCTTTTTCGCGCCTACCGTTGCACAGGAAAAGCAGAAGGAATGGGGCAGAGCAGCATTTGGCAGTAAATTGGAAATCGCTTGGAAGGGCTTTATCGCAGAGGCTGATGATTGGTTGAATGTACGCGAACATGCGGGAATGGAGGCTTTGCAGGAGATTTATTTGAAGATGTTGAAGGGAGATTTTGATGCAAAAGACGGGTATATTTTCAGCCCAAGGTAACCTTTATCGCAGAAGCACAGGGTTTAAACCCTGTG
>JAHDEO010000213.1:2175-11795 GCA_020628725.1 Saprospiraceae bacterium | reverse complement strand
CATACGTTTTTTGTTGAAAAAACTACCGATATTCGACCTCTAACGAGGTCATTTATAGATACAAGCCAAATTTTACTCAGCCCGTTATTCGCATCATTGATAATCAAACACAAAAAGCAATATAAAAAGTCCTTTCAGGCGGATGCTTGGAAGGGCTTTTGTTTTTATGGGGGAAAAATATATACCTTTCGCTTGCAGGTATAAGGAATTGGTAGTAAATTTGTTGGCGGTGATAGCTTCAGAGGAAAATACATCATTATAAATCCTTTATTTATTATATTATTAAAATAAACCTATGGAAGATTTAATAAATTGGTTTGCGACAAATAAAACTTGGATTTTTTCAGGAGCTGGGGTCGCAATAATCGTTGGGGCAATCGCATTCTTTCGGAATAGAGGGAAGAAAAAGTCAGAAGGAATAACAACTAATGTTATTACAGGAGATAATAACACCCAAGCGGGAAGAGATGTGAATAACACAAATATTTATGAGGTTGAAAAAAAAAGCCCGTAAGACCGAGAATTGAAATTGAATTAGAACTTGATAATAGAAGGCAGATTAATAGAGGCCCAAGTCCAAAAAATCCAAAAGATAAGCCTATTTTTGGTACAGATATTATATATTTTTATGAGTTCTTTTGGGATTATAATATGATTATTCGCAATAATTCAGATACCACAGTTTATGGATTGAAACTTAAATTTGAAGATAATATATTTGATTATGTAGAAACATTTAACAGTCTTGAGCCAATACAATCCCATGGCAAAGTCATTTTGAAATGCACAGTATTAGATAACTTTGAGGGAAATAAGCCTGAACATATTGTTGGGCAGAACTATCCAGACAAAATGAAAGATATTGTTATAATTTCAACATACCAAAATGAAGAAAGAGAAACATTCCAAAGTGAATTTAGGCTCAAAAATGGAAAACCAATAAATGAATTTAAAGAAGGTTTTGGCGATGCATAGACTGATTCCTATCACCGAATCGGCTGAATCAAAACCTGATAATCATCAAAAGGCGCATCCGCATCCTTCATTTCCAACATCTCCATCAATTCACTCACACGCAGTTCTTCTTCCGTAAATTCATGCCGATTTTGTTCCGTCCGAATTTCGACTTTTCCTTCTTTGAGTTGCTTCATGCGCCAAGTGTAGGTATTCCGCATTTTCGACCAGATACGCTCGTAGACTTCGATGTGATTTGCGTCCGGCACTACGGGGATAGCCTCCTCAAATGCCAAGTTATTTCTCGCAATCATCTTCCCGTCTTCGATGATAAAATACGCCGTATGCGCCCACGAATCATCGTCGGTCAACAGGCGCGAATACATCACCAATTGCAGGTCTTCCTCGTTGCGGATGAGCGTTTCGCGTCGGGCTGCGCCGCGCCATTTGAGGTCAACGATAGCCGTTTCGCCCGACGGTTTTTGCAGCACCAAATCCGCCACACCCACCACCGGAATATTCATAAACCGACCGCGCAATTCCTGTTCGGTTTGGTAGCTCGTCCAGCCGTTGGTTTGAATCATACTCACCAGTCGCCACGCTGCAAATTTCATCGTATTTTCAAAACTCACACGCTCCGGTTCGCGCCCGTACATCAGCAACACCGCGCCTTCTTGCTCCAAAAATCGCTGCAAATTCGCGTTCATCCACGCATCCACATCCGCTTTTTTCCACGCCAAAATCTCCTCCTGAAACAACTCCTCAAACACCCGGTGCGCCAGCGTTCCCTTCAACGTATTTTCCCGCACCACACTCAAAATTGACGATTTGTGCAGCTTAATTTTATGCTTAAAAACCCACTGATACGGATAATAAAACAGCGAATCCAAACTCGTATAAGACTCCGTATCGCGCCGTTCCAAACGCTCAATTTCCTCAAAATCCAAATACGGCTTCGTGTGTGCGGGTTCGCGCATCGTGAGCGGTATTTTTTTCGGCAAAACAAACGCCTCCAACACCGCCAAAGTCCCCGCCGCATCTATATCGTATGTTATTTTTTCAATATCCGTAAATGCTGCTTTCAAATCCCCGTAAAGCGGGTGCGCCTGCGTCGGTTTTCCATCCACCGTTTCGGGCATCACGAGCCACAGCCGTCCCGTGGAATGTAGTATCGGGCGACGGCGCTGCCAAAGCATACATTTATTTTCCTTGTCAACTCTATCTAACTCAATATCAATCCCTTCCAACCATTCAAACTCATCCTGATACCAACGCTCAAACGCCGGGCTACGCTCCACGTCCGCAAAGTTCCACCACAACACATCAGGCACATCACCAATCACTGCGGCGGGCTTATCAATGTAGGGCAAATGCCCCACTTCCGCCTCCCGAAAACACACCGGCGAGGGTTCATAAATCGTCCGCACGATACGCTCCAAACGCAGGTTCGTTAACTGCGTATCCCCATCCGGCAGCGACATCAACAACTCCCGAATCCGCTTCGCCTGTTCCCCCAAAACTAGCAAAGAACTCTGTGCACTTCCAGCATCCTCATACTGTCGCGTTGCCCATCGCGCCACGTAGTCAAACACCTTAATCGCCTCATCACGCGGCACCGTTTTATCCACCTCAAATCGCCGTCGTTCAAACCAAAATTCATACTCCCGCCGCACCGCATCCACGTCAATACGCTCATCCGTTTTCGCCGCTTCCTCCAACTCCTCAAAATAACCCTGCACCCTCGCAAACCACTTATCACTCCGCAGTCCGGGCGTTTCCGACACCACTTCCGCGATGATAGTTGACAATCTCCCGTCCAAAGGCTTCACCGCCAGCGACACAAACTCCATAATCTTATACGGGTCAATAGGTCGCCACAAAAACGCCGTCACCAACTTCAACAACTGCAATATCGGACGCGCCGAAGATGCCGACAAAATCCCCATACTCGGCAAGCCCTCTTGTATCAAAGCATTATCTAATGCCCTGTTTTTCTCAGGTATTACACATAAAGGTCGGTACGATATATTCTCCCTAAAAAACTTCGCCAACCAAGCCGCCGCATCTGTCTCCCGACTCGATTTCAAAATCAACAAAGAGCCATCCACTTGCAATTCCTGTTTCGCAGGTTTTTCTTTTTTTATTAAAATATTTTTAAATGTATTTAAATCAGATTTTTGGGAAATGGTAGTACGCGCGTCCACCCCCCAGCCCCCTCCAAAGGGGGAGATTACCGCGTTCTTCTCTCTTGTAAATGGAAGTTCACCCTGTTTCGTACTCGTCTGACCAACTTTGGAAGCTTGCTTCACGTCTGTCTCCCCCTTTGGAGGGGGTTGGGGGGAGGACCCACGCAAATGCACCCGCGTCTCCTTCTCCCGAAAAATCCCAAACAACCGCTGCCACCCCACCGGCATCAATTCCAAAGGTTCATTCAAATAAATCTCATCAAACATCACTCGTTGATACGCCACCGCTTCGATGACCCGCACCATACGTTCCGCAAATCCGGGCGCAAGGGCGTCGCCTTCCTGCCGTCTTAATGATTCGATTTCGGCGAGTGTTTTCAGACGTTCCGGCGTACCTTCGCGCGACCCCGACCCTAAAGGGAGTCCGCCCTCATTTTCTATTGCAAAGTTCCAACCTGCTAACAACAATTCATCCCGCCGCGAGAGCAAAGCCCCTGCCGTTGCCAAGCTATCTGCCTCAAAGGATTTTGCATAAAAAGATTCGGGATGTAGCGCAATATGTTTTTGCAAACTCTGTCGGTATTGCTCTACTCGCAGGTAATTATTATTGGAAGGATAGTCAACTGTGCCAAGCTGTTTTTCAAGGAGTTGCAATAAAGTTATTGGTCCGCAATAGTACGTACCTGTGTCGGTAGCCGCACCTCGGTCGGTGGCTTTCGGGTAGGTGGTTTCATCAAGATGTAAGCCGAAATATAAAGTAGTGGTGAGGCTCATAAAGTTCAAGTTCAAGTATCAAACACAAGTTCAAGTTTCGGGATGTTGCAAGCAACATCTTTTCATTTATGTTAAAGATTTGGCAGAGCCAAATCCCGAAACTTGGACTTGAACTTGGCTCTTGCGCTTGAACTTGTTTATCTCGGACGCTTTGGACGGCGCATCTGTTTCGGATTTTGAAAACGCTGATGTCCACGCGGTATTAGTTTAAATTGTTTTTCGTATTGTTGAATTGCAGCTTTGAGTTGTGGCTCGGTGATTTCACACTCTTTGGCTTGTTTGAGGTAATTTTTGGCAGGTTGAATTTTATTTTTTGATGCAGCAATATTCGACAGCGCAAGATAGACTTGTGCAGTATAATCACCCGTAGGCATCCCAACTTCGAGGGCATCTTGCATGTGTTTCTCGGCAACATCCAACTGGCGGTCTTGCATACGAATCGTACCCAAGAGGAAATGATACACGCCACGATTCATTTTGAGCATCCAATTGGGTTTCCATGTCCATTTGAGTTGCTCTTCTGCGCCTTTGAAATCCTGCACTTGCATTTTCTGGGAAGCCGACGACAGCGTACCAAACATAAAATATCCCGCCGTCAGGATAATGCCCGGTATCAGCAAGAGCCAAGACCAAGCCAGTCCATAAGGCAAAAATGAAACAATAATACCACCTATCAACAAGGCAGCCATGAGCGCGAAACGTAATTTAATCGGTATAATTGGCATAATTTACGGTAGACGGTGGACGGACGCTTCGCTTGACGGTAAACGGTTTTACGTAGCGGTCGATGTCCCGAAAATTTAATTTTAAAATATGGGCGAAGTTACGCAAATTCAATCGCAAACTCAAAGTTCCTGAAAAGTGTTATCTTTGAAATTGAAAAAACGCTAATTTAACAAATGGAATAGTTTTAGCGCAAGTTTTTATTTTTTCAAGAAATTAATATGAATCATAAACTCACACTCCCTTTAATACTACTTTTTTGTGCAAATATAATTATCGCACAACAAGCCGACCGTTGGCAACAGCGCGTCGAATACCAAATGGACATCAATGTAGATGTCGAAAAACACCAATACGATGGTAAACAGACGTTGACCTATTATAATAACTCACCCGACGAACTGAACCGCGTATTTTATCACCTGTTTTTTAATGCTTTTCAGCCGGGCAGTATGATGGATGTTCGCTCGCGCACGATCGCGGATGCAGACAGGCGCGTGGGCAGTCGCATTTCTAAATTAAAAGATAATGAAATCGGTTATATCCGTGTGAGTTCGTTGACGCAAGACGGCGCAGCCGTTGATTTTGAGGAAGTTGGAACGATACTCGAAGTGGATTTGGCAAAGCCGATTCCGCCCGGTGGCAAGACGACTTTTGTAATGGAATGGAAGGCGCAAGTACCGCGTCAGATACGCCGAAGCGGTTGGATGAGTCGCGAAGGCGTGGAGTTTTCGATGACGCAGTGGTATCCCAAACTTTGCGAATATGACTACATGGGCTGGCACGCCAATCCGTATATCGGACGCGAATTTCACGCTCCGTGGGGTGATTTTGATGTGAAAATTACGATTGATAAAGACTATATCATTGGTGGTACAGGTTACTTGCAAAATCCGAATGAAATCGGTCATGGTTACGAAACCAATACTTCGCATAAAGCTCCCGAAGGTGAGACTTTGACTTGGCACTTTCTTGCGCCGAATGTACATGATTTTGCATGGGCAGCCGATCCGGATTACAAGCATTTGACAGCAAAAGTACCCGACGGACCGACCCTACATTTCTTCTATCAACCCGGCGAAAAAACGGATAAAAACTGGTCAAAATTGCCGGATTATACAGTAAGAACATTTGAATATATCAGCGAAAATCACGGCAAATATCCTTACGACCAATACACCGTCATACAGGGTGGTGACGGCGGAATGGAGTATCCGATGGCGACCTTAATTACAGGCGAACGTGGCTTCACGAGTCTCGTTGGAGTGACGGTACATGAGGTGTTCCACACTTGGTATCAGATGTTGATGGCGACCAATGAATCGCTCTACGCATGGATGGACGAAGGCTTCACGACTTACTCGTCGAATCGCTTGATGAAGATACTTTTTGACATCGAAGGCGACAATCAGGAACGCAGTTACATGGGCTATTTTCAAATCGCGAAAAGCGGCATGGAAGAGCCGATGACCAGACACGCCGACCACTTTAATACCAACGCAGCATATGGAACAGCTTCTTACTCGAAAGGCGCGGTATTTATGCACCAATTGAGTTACGTGATTGGACAGGAAGCATTGGATAGAGGTTTGTTGGCGTATTACGATAAATGGAAATTCAAACACCCAAATCCAAACGATTTCATGCGTGTCATGGAGAAGGAAAGCGGGATGGAATTAGATTGGTATTTACAGCAATTTACAACCACTACGCGACAGATTGATTATACGGTAAATTCGGTCAAAAAAGCGAAGAAAAATACCGTTATCGAATTGGAGCGCAAAGGTGAAATGATGATGCCTGTGGATGTCTTAGTGGAAATGAAAAATGGTGATAAAACCTTGTATCACATCCCATTACGTATCATGCGTGGCGAGAAACCACAGGAAGATAAAAGTATAGGATATGAAGTTGCGGAAGATTGGCCCTGGACGAATCCGACTTATGATTTGGTTTTGCCTGTAAAGTCAAAAAAGGTGGCTAAAGTCACCATAGACCCGACGAATCGTATGGCAGATATTGACCGTGAAAATAATGTATTTCAAACGGTAGAAAATATTGGAGAGAAAGTAAAGAAAAAGAAAAATTAACCTAAAAAGTAGAGCCGCGATTAATCGCGGCTCTACCAATATTTTATGCAATTTTAATCCCAAATTCACCGCGCAAAACCTCATACACCCGATGCACAGGCAAGCCCATCACCGTCGCATACGAACCATCAATACGCGCCACTTTTACATAACCCAACCACTCTTGTATGCCGTAGGAACCCGCCTTATCAAATGGCTCACAACGTTCAATGTAATACTCAATTTCCTCATCCGTCATATCATTGATATAAACATCTGCAATGTCCGAAAATGATATTTGATGTGCTCGTGAGCGTATGCATACACCCGTAATGACGCGATGCATTGTACCGGATATTTCTCGTAACATCCGAACAGCGTCAGCTTTATCTTTTGGTTTACCGTAGATTTTATTATTGAGAATGACAACGGTGTCTGATGTAATGATAATTTTATCATTTTCAATGAAATCCATTACACCATCTGCTTTCTTGTTGGCAATGAATTCGGCAACTTCATCCACAGGCATTTCCGACGGAAAAGACTCGTCTATTTCTCGTGTTCTGACTTCAAATTCAAATCCCGCCTCACGCATCAGAAATGAGCGACGTGGTGATTTGGATGCTAATATTATTTTTTTCATAATTTATTGCTGAAATACACAGAATTTCGGCAAATATAAGAAAGTCAGAGTCCTCTGTCTTCTTTAGTAACGTTAATTTTTTAAAGTCAATTAACCCGTCGATTTTGTACTTTTTACTATACTTTAGTCGCTTCTATTTTCTTCAAAATCTCTTCCGCTTCTTCCATTACAACAGCATATTTGCGTAAATCACCCGAACGCTGTACATCTCTCGCTTCCAGCATTTTAGCTTCGTATGCCTTCTGTAATTTTGCTACAGGGTCTTTTTTGAATAGTCCAAACATATTTCCTCTGATTTATTATTGTAAATAATTTGAATGGAAACAATGATTTTCACAAAAAGTTGATAATAACATAACACGAGCTTCCAGCTCGTAGTGTAATCTGACTACGAGCTGGAAGCTCGTGTTACGCATATAACGACAAAAAACACTGCACTCGCGGGTGACTTTTGTTTATTTCGAAGGATTTACAAATAAGAAAGCACAAACAACACTTGATAATATTTATTAATTTTAATAAATTTATACTGTAAAATATTTTAACAAACAACTCTTTACAAATATTTATTAAAATCAATATTTTATAAATAATTCTTAAATCATAAATTCACTCGAAAATGAAGCATATAAAATGGTTATTGATAATTGGTGTCTTACTTACCATGATAAGCAGTTGTGGTAGTTGCGTCGATACAGATGTTGACGTAGGACCTTCCGGCACAAAAAAGACAGGTGAGCTTAATATCACCATCAGCGACTTACAAAAAATCGTCAGCGGCAACGACAAAGAATACCTCTCAGTGAGCTATTCCGGCGTTCTGAAATCCGCTTCGGGGAACGGGACGGGCGAAACGACCTTCTCCCGCACAAGAAACTACGAAGCTAACCGCAATAATATCCTCCCCAATCCCGGACTCACCCGGCGCGGACTCAAATTCGGCACTTGGGAAGTCACAGTACAAACAGGCAGTTGGACAGCCCGATGCCAAGCCACCGTTAGTGCCAACAAAGGCGGTAACTTCAATTTCACATATCCACGAACATCAGGTAATTGTAATTAACAGTCGATAGTTGATAGTCCATAGTCCATAGACAAACGTGAAGCGAATTACTACTCGCGGCTGCCTACGGACTATCGACTATGGACTCAAAAACACTCACTCATGAAGAAGATTCCATTTATTTTCCTTTTTGTCCTTGTCATGCCCCTACAATTTAGCATGGCAACGGCGGTAGATACTGACGTAAAAGTAGATATTCCGATTCAGGAATTACAGATGTTGTTACAGCAATTAGACGACATTGCGAATGATGTACTCGGACAAGCAGGTATTCAAATCCGACAAACCATCGACGAACTCAACGATAAAGTCGAACAACAAATCGGCAATGTAAAAGATGCCTCAATAGAAGTCATACAAGAGGCTTCCACACAATTGCAGATGATTGTACAAAGCCTTGTAAAAGAGGCAAATAAACTCCTACGTGAGGTCAATAAAATGATTCAAGACAGTGTTGATTGTATCAATAAAGCCCTCGCCGAACGCATTGCTCAAATCAAAGACAGCTTCATCGAATTGCTTGACGCAGCCACCGAAGCCATCCAAAATGCGGTTGACCGAATCTATATCCGCGCTACTCAACTTGTGGATACAGGCACAAATCGCGTCGCTACGGTCTTGAATAAAACGACGGCGATGTTTATCCGCATTGGCTTTGCGGTGGGGATTTTTATTTTGCTGTTTTGGCTCTTGCGTTCGTTGTGGAAATTTGGCGATTCCAATACTAGTAAAGGACTTCGTTATGCGATTATCGGGATTGTGGTGGCGTTGATTGGCGTATTGGTTTATGGTATCGTTTCGCCCAGAATTGTCGGTAAAATCGCGGGCAATGAAGTCATCATTCCCAAGTGGGAAAACTCATGCGAAGACGGCGATAACCAATACGATGAGTTCATTCGCCTCGTTAAAAACGGTGCAAGCGAACGCGACTTAAAACGCGTTGGCGACGATGCTTTAGAAAATCTCAATTGGTGCTTACTCACCTCCGTCAGCCCCGAACGCGGACGCGGTACAGCCGAGCGTATCGAAGAAATTTCGGCTGTATTATACCCACCACCACCTGCGCCTTCATCAAGTGGTGCGAGCGATGTAGCCGTGACTTGCAAGCCTTCAGGTGGGCGTCCGGGTAGAGGTATCGCACCGGGTTGGGTATCCAAATATGACTTAGGTAAATTGGCGGTAATAGATGGTTTGAGAAAGAAAAATGT
>JAHDEO010000213.1:0-2075 GCA_020628725.1 Saprospiraceae bacterium | reverse complement strand
TTAAATTTTATAAAAATGAATACTATCATCCATTTAAATAGGATACGCTGTATCCTCGAATCTGCCGAAGCCGGTGGAGCATTTAGACGCAGAAGAGTGAGAAAAAGAAGCTCTGACGAAGTCGCAATATTTTATACTTTCATTCCCGATGGCGATACCGAAAGAATAGTACAAAAGTACGTCTTGATAGAAGATTTGGACTCCGGCGATAATGTCGTAAAGAATGAACTGCTATATCAAGGCAATGTAAACGAAAACCTACTCGTAGTGATGGCAGGCATAGAACTCGACGGTGCTGGTAGCAATAAAAATCTTGCGGAACGTGCTTTTGAGAATGTCTGGAAAGAATTTAAGATTGCGAGTTTAGAGGATCTGACGAGCCTCTACCAATATAATGAACGAACAGCCGAAGATAAAGTGCTGACAATACTACCTTCATTATTATCAGGTGGACTCGACTGGTTTATGAACGGACCGGGAAGACACGACACTATTATGATGGACAGCTACTTGTTGCGAGCAATAGATATACAAGGAACTACGGTTCCTGCGGATGTATCACGCAGAAGTGTGGTTGAAAATAGAGATATTTTCCGAAGTGTGGATTACAGTAGACGTACAAGTGGTGGCTTGATGGACGCCAGACGCTACGATTCCTCGGAAGCACATAGTATTTATCAAATTGAGCATTTTTATCAGCAAGAAGTATTGATTTAAAATCTATGCGTAACGCGGCTTAAAAAATCGCGTTACGTATCGTTTTCCAACAAATTTTGTGGCAGCGACTTCGATGCTTTCGCACCCAATTCGCGTACATGTTCGGCGCGTCGGATCAGGTTGCCTTTTCCTGTGGTAAGTTTATTCATAGCGGCATCATAAGTGGTTTGAGCATTGTCGATTTTTTTACCAATTTCTTTTAGGTCATCTACGAAGCCCACAAATTTATCATACAACAAACCACTCTGCCGTGCGATTTCGAGTACATTTTTCTTTTGTTTTTCTTGTTTCCAAATGTAGGAAATAGTTCGCAATGTAGCCAACAACGTAGAGTTGGTTACCATCACAATATTCTTATCCAATGCCTCCAGATACAGTTCCGAATTTTGCTGCAAAGCCAATGTAAACGCAGGCTCAATCGGAATATACATCAATACATAATCAGGCGTATTGATTTGATATAAATGTTCATAACGCTTTGAACTCAAATCTTTTACGTGGCTTTTGATGCTATCCAAATGCGCTCTCAAATATTGCGATTTCTGCGTATCATCACTTGCATCAAAATGTGCTGAGTATGCTGTCAACGATACTTTTGAATCCACCACGATATGCTTCCCTTCCGGCAGATGAATGATAAAATCAGGTCGTTTGGCATTGCCTTCTTCGTCGCGGTGAGAGGACTGCTTGCGATAGTGAACGCCAAGTTGCAAGCCTGCTCTTTCGAGCAACAATTCCATATTCATTTCACCCCAATCGCCTTGTATGCGGGAGTCGCCTTTGAGTGCGTGCGCGAGGCTGTTGGCATCGTTGGAAAGCTGCATATTGAGGTCGCGGAGTTGTTTAATTTCTTCGCGTAGCGAAATGCGTTCTTCAGCTTCGTGACGGTAAGTTTTTTCGACTTTCTCCTCGAAGTCTTTGATTTTCAATTGTAAAGGATTTAAAAGCGCATCCAGTTGAGTTTTATTTTGCCGCGCAAATTTCTCACTTTTATCATCCAATAAGCGATTCGCCAGATTTTCAAAAGTTGTTTGCATCAGATTGACTTCATCCTGCCGCGAGGCGAGGCGTTCCTTGTATTGCTTCATCATTTCGCTGCTTGCCGCAAGGTCGCGTTCCATACCGCGCAATTCATCCCTATACTTTTCTAATTCGGCTTCTACCTTTTGTGTTTTTTCCTTTTCTGATAAATGTATTTCCTTTAATACATAATTTCGCCGAATCATTATCCAAGAAATAATCAACCCCAAAAATGCACCTAAAAACACTGACAACCAGTCAACTATCATTATATTTTTATTGGAAATGCACCGTAGCGTAATGCCTCCGGCTTGCGCCCGCGTTAGTTTTGCAAGTAG
>JAHDEO010000212.1 GCA_020628725.1 Saprospiraceae bacterium | reverse complement strand
GTCAGCTAATTATGAGCATTAGTTCCTAAAAAAGGTCATTATCTTTCTGAGGCATTTAAAGCTCTAAAAGTTGTTTTTAAGCAGATAATTTTTGTATTCAAAAAATAAGTCTTTTTATGAAGACCTTTTTCACCATACAAAGCTCATAACCAACTAATCACTAACCCCAATTTAAGAGGTTAGCATCCTCCCGTTCTTTTTTCTGTGTAGCAGTAACACTCCGTTACCACTTGTCTGCACCAATTGCGAACTACAGCAATGGTAATACAGCCGCCACCGCAACACCCTACACACATTACTTTGGGCCAACAACCACTACAACTGTACCATGGGTCGGTTGATACAATAGTATCGCAGCCTCTGAGTGCTACCGTGATTTCGTCAGGATTGTCGATGTATTGGACTAATTCGGGCGTGATTTCTTCCATTTGTTGCATAGTCACATATGTACCGACAGGCAAACTACCGGTGTACAAATCAATTGTACCACTTTTTGCGAGTACTTTCATGATTTTAGTGTGTTCCATAATTTCGGCATATTTTGACCAGTCAAAATCAACTGTCTCGGTTACGCCCAATGGAGAGTAATACCCCAAAATTTCGCCACTCATATACGCGTTATAAGCTTCGACTACTTCTTCGCCATAGCTCATAATCAAATCGGCTTCCGCTATTGCGCGTTCGCGTTCTTCTTGAGTCAATTCTATTGGTGTTTCGATTTCGGTGGTCACTAATTCTTGTTGCTCACAAGAAGTCATAAATGCCGCTAATGCCATGATAGCCAGCAAACTGTACAAAACGGATTTTAATCGTGTCGTTTTCATCGTAAAAAATTTAAATTGTTCAAAAAAATGTTTTCACCGTTCTTCTGTGTTGTTGATGGTATTTTGAATCGATTCAATATTTTCAGTGTAGAGAAAAGCCTCCTACTTTAAAAACCACAAACAACTAATAATCAACTGCTTACGTTTTTAAATCCAATTATTCGACTTTCCTTTTTACCTATTTCCTAATTTACATTTTGATAAATTTGTAATTCCCTGAATTACCGTTTTCGGTGGTAAAATGTACGATATACATACCGGATTGCAAGTGATTGGTCTCGTATGGAATCGTATTTAATCCTGATGATAAATTCATGGAAATGTCATCAATGATTTTGCCTTGTAAATCAATAATTTGCAATTGCCCTCGTATATTTTTATCATGGGAAATTTTGATATTCAAATCTTCAGATGCAGGATTGGGGAAGGCTGTCAATTGTATATGTTCTATGGATGGATTTTCATTATTAATTAAGGCATCACATCCGCCGCAATCTTCGGCATCACCACGAATGACACGTACCTCATCAATGTAGAAGTTGAATATCTCAGGGTCATTGCTTGAGAAAGATATACGGTCTACATAGCCCAATTTACAGCGAATATCTTCACAGTTCTCAAGCTTGAGAGCATCCAGCGGGATACAAACTTTTTGATAGTCAACCTCCAAACTACCACCTTCGATATAATCATTGATGTCCACAGCTTTGTAAAATTCCGGGAATTGATACATGCCTACGAAGGAAAAGAGGATAGTTTGCCCCGCTTGGTCTACCTTTGCCTCAAAACAGATTTCATCATAGAAAGAGAGATTAATCGGTTCTTCTAAATGCCTGACTTCATGGAGTCCATATCCTCCTGAATCATGCCTTGCCTCGAAACAATAATTCCCTGCACATACCTCTGTTTCGTTGAGTGTACCGTTTCTGTATCGATACTTATCGCCCCGCCACAGTACATTCCAGTTTTCATTTATATAAATTTCATCTGCATAAATATGAAAATCAACATCATCATTTACCTTCCTAAAATACACCCATTCAATGCTATCAAGTGTGCTATTTTGGAGTAAATCGGCGGTGGCTATCCCTATGTTTTGGTAGACCGTATCAAGCGGTCCTGTGCTGATGGCATAACTGTATTCGTCGTGTATGTCGCTTAGATATACTTCGACTGCCTCACTCCATCCGACCGAATCAGCCTTTATCCGCAACCACAAAGTATCGGGATAATATTCTGAATGTGAAATAGTTAGTTTTTTTTCATCATTACACGATACCGGAATTCCTGCAATATCTTCCTTATACATTCTTCCTTCAAAACACGACCCTCCACCTCCATAGGCTTCTTCTATATTGATAATGCCATTTTGATATTGGCAATGTTCAAGGTCAAAAATTTGCTTACACATCACAGTTGGTGGAAAGGGCGGGGATTTATAACTTATATCTTCATGTATCGTCTGTGTAAAATTAGATTCTACACTTTTAACATTACTAAAAAAGACTTCGCGCTCATCTCCCGTCAACGCGGCAATATCCTCGCAGATGACGATAATAAGGGCTTGACCGGAATTTGTATCTATCAAATCGGTACGAGTGACCGCTATATCTATTCGCTGATTCGCGGCATCATGTACTACTAACAAAGCTGATGGTTCCAATTGCGAGTCAGTCGTGTCTACACCTACCCCGATTACTGCATCAAGTTCGCTATAATCAAATGTAAAGGCACAACCATGATAAAGTTGATTTTTTAAAACTACGTGATACTCTCGTCGCAGTTCCATCCCAATCACTTCCTCTGTATAATACACCGCAAGCCTATTTGACAAATTAATTTCGCCTTTGATAATACAAGTCTGTGTGCTGTCATAATTCAGATAGATCGGCTCCAAATCAAGCGTGTCAATCATTCCATCACCATTGCCGTCTTGATTTTTTCCATTTACGCCATTGATTTCCCATGACCAATCGGGGCAATATTGAGAGGTCCATTCATTTGTAGCATTGGGGCGTACAGGTCCCGTTTCTCCATAAGTCAATCCCCAGTATAGCGCATCGTGTACGTTCACGATACCATCTTTGTTCAAATCACCGGGGTATACAATGGAGTCGCATTCGGCTGTCTGCGCCGCAACCTGAATCGCAAGTAACATCAGGAAACACGCAAAAAATAAAGGTGTAAAAATTTTCATAATCGGCAGACTTTGAATTTAAGGGAACGATAAAATACTTGTCCATTGTTAGAGTGTTCACTTCATTTGACAAATCAAAAGTATGTGTTTTTTCATAACATTGTTTTTCGTTTTTTGTATATTTACAACTAAAAAACAATTTATTTTTATTTTATAATAATTTGAAAATAAATTCATTAAAAACGATTTATTCAACTAATCACAACTTTATATGCCGCCATTACTCATAGAACTTTTAAACAATTTTACTATATCTGAGCTTAAACAGTTGGATAAATTCATGCAAAGTCCCTATTTCAACACCAATAAAGCAGTCAATACATTATACCAATTATTAAAAAAATATATTATTCATAAAAGACCACTTGATGATAAATATCTTGTTTTGATATACGGTCAGATATTCCCCAATGATAGTAAGGTGAGCGACACGCTGAATGCCAAACAAAAGCGCGTATTTGACGCAACGATGGCAAAATTGATGGCTTTGGTGAAAAGGTTTTTAATCGTAGAAGCATTGGAAGAAAAAACAGCTTATCGTAATATGTTGCTACATGATAAGCTATTGGAAAAAGAGCAACTACGGATGCTCGAAATCAATCTAAAACGAGAAAAAAAATTATTGGGACAAGAGACGCAAAGAGACCAAGATTACTATCTGCACAAATATCGTATAGAACAAAATCACCTCAATTTATCGTATCGGCGTGGCGTGATTTTCCGGCAAAATAATTTGCCCGAACTGTTGGAAGCAATGGATATGCACTATCTGATAGAACGACTTGATTTTCAGATTACGGCAATTACGATGGTCGGTGCATCCAATCTAAAAAATGATAATTTGCCTTTGGAAGCCATTTCCAGTTTGCTTGAAGTCTCCGAATATGCAGCGCATCCACTCATCCGCATCTACCAGTCGGCTATCGAAATGCTTAAAAATAATAATCCCGAAGAGCAGCAAGTAGCTTATCACCAATTACTCGAATTACTTGATGAATTTGGGGTACAACTTCCCAAAGATAAACTCAATGCTTTTTATAGAACCACAAGCATCTTCTGCGCCCAACGCATACGAGCAGGTGAGGTCGCATATTACAGAGAAACATTCAATCTTTATAAGATAATGGAATCCAAAGGTTTATTAGTAAACGAAGGTTTTATTCCTGTAGGTACACTCAAAAATATTATTGCCATCAGTTGTCATGTCGGAGAATTTGCTTGGGGAAGAAAGATGCTTGAAACCTACAAACCTTCCATCCGCAAACCCATACGCGAATCCGTTTATCATTTCAATATGGGCGTGATTGCTTTTTATGAAAAAAATTATAAACAGGCTATCAGCCACTTCATTCGCGTAGATAAAATTGACGTGAATTATGACATCAATTGCCGCGTCTTGATTCTGAAATCGTATTATGAATTGGATGATAATTATGATGAGCGTACGATGCAGCAATTTCGCTCTACAAAGCGTTTTATTCACGACAATAAATCATTGAAAACCAATCACAAGCAAGGCTGGGAAAATTTTGTCAGCACAGCCGCTAATCTCTACAAAGTCCGCCACCGATATGGCAAAATCACCGTTGAACGCGTACAACAACAGATTGATAATTTTAAGTCGATTAATGATAAACGGTGGTTATTGGAGAAGATGGGTGAGATGAAATCTTAGAATTCTGTTAAACTCGCTTACAAATTTCTATATATTATTATGTAGTTTATTTTTGCAAAAAGAAATCACAAATCGACGAATCACGAATCATAACCATGCACCCTTTTTATCGAATATTATTATATATCACCGGTGTATCCATGCTAACTATTTTTTGTTGGCAATGTCGGTTAATGCCTTACCACAAAAGTGAATTATACGGCTTGTGGTTGGGTGTACACATTGAGTATATTCCTAATTTTCCTCTTCCTGTTCTCAATGAATTTCGTACCGACGGCACGGTGATAACCAAGCGACTTGGCGAAGACGCAAAGCATTATAATTGGGCATTAAACGGGGATATACTTACGGTAGATACCTTACACTATGATTTAATTAAATGCGACAAAAACACGCTTCAAACAAAGAAAAATTATAACTATTTATTCAGACGAATAAAAGATACTCCTGTAAAAAAAGACGAAGGCGAACTCCGCGCTTTTTTGCGAAATACTTCATGGGTTAGTGGTGATAAAATCCTACATTTTGACAATGAAAAAGTCTACACCTTTGCCGAAAACAAGCTAATAGAAACCCGCTGTTGGAATATTGAAAAATATGGTGATTACGCATTTTTGTATCAAACAGGACATCATATGGATTGCGGAGAGTCCGTAGGTAGAGTCACACAAATCATAGCCGCAAAAGATAATCGGCTTCATCTTTCTACATGGAATGAAATCGGGAAAAATGACCTCATTTATACTAAACAAAACAATGTCGCAGATTTTGATAATCTACTGAAAAACAGCACCTTTCAGCGATGCAACATGTACGGCATTTACCAAATTGGACACACAGGCAATTTGTATGAAGGAGGCGGTGCTGCACTCAAAAATTATTTTAATGACAATTATAAACCAACAAAAAACACTTCAAATGAAAATGGTTTTATCGTCATTGAATTCATAATTAATTGTGCCGGAGAAATTGGAGAACTTGAAGTCATTGAGATAGATAAAAACTATAAAGCACACCAATTTCACGAGGATGTCACCCGGCAATTAGTTGACATAATAAAGTCAATCCATCAGTGGATTCCTTACGAAGCAGATGGCATCAATCGCGATGCTCGAACCGACATAAATTTCCGAATAGTAAATGGTAACATAAAAGTTATTTTATGAAGCAATTTCTTACATATATCTTCCTTATTTTATCAATCATTTCAATTTTTTCCTGTAAAAAACAAGCAGAATACGACAATGATTTTGTGCGTAAACGCTTGAGACAAGTGCCTTATGGTTCATCGGATTGGCACGCAGTTTTAGATAGTGTGATAAATGAGCATCCAAGTGAAGCCTTTCCGTATTATCGCAAAGGTTTACAACTCATAAGGAAAAATAATTATGTAGAAGGCATGAAATTTATGGAACAAGCCGCTGAGCTTGACCCTTACATGTATGCCAATTATTTGGGCTATATAAAACTCTCAAGTTTTAGAGACTACGAGGCATCCATCGAGCATTTCAAGACCTCTATCAAATATAATAACCACATTGACATCATCGTGCCGGGTAGTGCATATGAGCGCATAGGTATTGCTTACAAAGAGATGGGAGACTACGAAAAAGCTATTAGCTCTTTTGACAATTACATCAATAAATTCGGTGAAGATGGAGTGGATTTGTACACCTTTATGCATCGCGGGATTGCTAAGACCAATATCGGAGATTTTGAAGGCGCGTTGAAGGACTTTGATACTATCATTCGCAAATGGGAAAAATGCCCTGAAGCCTATTATCACAAAGGCATTGTTTATCATCAACAAGGCGATAACTCATTGGCTTGCAAGCAGTTCAAGAAAGCATTATTATATCAAAACTACATTCGCGGCAATCCAAGCGGTGCGTATATTGATCAACTTTATCTGGCGGATATTGAGAAAATGTTCGACCTCACTTGCAAGTAAAACTCGCTACTCGCAACCCGTAACTCGATTCAAGCATACCCAAGCACCTTGTAAGCTGCCAAGCCCACCCATTCTTTAATCAATCTTTGCCAAATACTTAAACTATGTGAGTTAGGCAAAATAAGATGCTGCGGCGTCCATTTAATTGGGTTGGAAAGAATGTCGGTAGCAAAAGGCGTAAACTCCACACCTGCTTTGCGAAAAGCACGCCCCGCACGCGGAAAATGAAATCCCGAAGTAATCAGTAGACAACGCGCATCAGGGTATTGTTCACGAAGGATTTTGGCAGTATAAATCGCATTTTCATGCGTATTGCGCGAGTCAGGTTCAATGATAAAATCAGATGCGGGAATGCCAATACGATCAAGAAATTCTCCGGTAATTTTCCCTTCACTCACTTTCTCGCCGACAACCATTGCCGAACCACTTGTGACAAGTATTTTGCGCACTTTTCCTGTTTTGTATAATTCGATGGCATTGGTCAGCCGGTCAGCAGCTTCGCTGAGGTGGAGGCGGTCGCGCGGATGCTCATTCACATCACTAAATCCACCTAAAACTATCGCAATATCATATACCCCTTCCAATTTATTGATTGGAACCGCCTCCCGTTCCCACCACTTAAACATCACATTGCTCAAAAATGGATTCGACAAAACCACCAGCAAAATCAACCCTAATTTAAAGGCACGGCGAGTCCGTTTTTCATGCTTTCCGAAGAAGGCGTACAATAAAAGTCCAACTATCCAGTTGATAGGTGTAAGCAGGAAAAACAACGTTTTAGAAAGTATAAAAAACATGGCATGTTTTTTTATGTATAAATTATAATGAGTGAATTTTGAATGAGCGAATGAGTGAATCATTTACGCAATTCATTGATTATTATATTTTTACGAAAAAAATAATAACTAAAAATAGTCAAAATTCATTCATTCAAAACTCAAAATTATTTTATGAATTTATTCAAATTAAATATTGTTATCGCGATTATTTTCTCGCTAATTTCGGTAATATCATGTGATATTCCTACACAAGAAAACAGCGATACTTCTACTCCAAGTTCAACTTTTACGGCTACTTCTCCCCTACCCTCCAAACGTCTCGCTCAGTCGGCTTCAGACCAAAGTACGCATAACAAATACAGTTGGTTATCAGATTTTTCACCCGAAAATGCTTTGGTGAACCGCATTCCGGCGCCAACAAATTATCAACGCACAAAGGTGGTCAAAAATTCTTTTGCCGATTGGTTGCGACACTTACCTTTGAAACCCGAAGGTACAAAAGTTATGTTACATAATGGTGCTATGAAATACAATCAAAGCGCACATTTTGCCGTCATTGACATCGACACCGGTACGCGCGACCTCCAACAATGTGCAGATGCCGTCATGCGTCTCAAAGCAGAATACCATTATGGCTTACAGCAATTTGAGCAGATACATTTTAATTATACGAGTGGAGACAAAGTGAGTTTTGATGATTGGCGATATGGCAAAAAGCCGCAAGTTTCGGGCAATAATGTGACATTTTCATCACGTACCAATACGAACGATAATTCGTATAAAAACTTCAAACGTTACATGCGAGCCATTTTTAATTACGCAGGTACGTATTCGCTCGAAAAAGAAATGCGGTCGATTTCGATAAGTGATATGCAAATAGGCGATGTATTTATTCAGGGTGGATTTCCCGGTCATGCCGTCATCGTAGTGGATATGGCAGTAGATACCGAAACAGGCGAAAAAATCTTTATGTTGGCACAAAGCTATATGCCTGCACAAGATATGCACATTCTCGAAAACCCAACAAATCGAAGGTTAAGTCCCTGGTATTCAACTAATTTCAAAGGAGAACTGTATACACCTGAATGGACATTCGAGCAGGGAGATTTACGAAGGTTCAGGAACTGATACTTTCTTTTTGTAACCATAAGGGCAATGCTTACAACCATTTTTACAGCAATAACCACGTTCACGCAAATATTTTTCCGTAAAAACATACAAGCCCGCTTCGTTTACGTAATAATCAATGCCCTCTATTAGTTTTTTCATAATTTTATAATGAATGAATTTTGAATGAATCCAAGTAATTCACTCATTCAAAATTCACCCATTCGCTCATTATCCTCAATAAATAAGAAACTCCTCTGTGTGTTGTTTGAATTTATTCCAAACCTGTTCGTCAGGTGGTGGTGCGATGATTTTGACAGGCTCTTTTTTTACAGGATGCTCAAATTCAAGCGAATACGCATGTAAATGTATTCGTCCATCTTCATTGACTTTGAGTGAATTGTACTTAATATCGCCGCGAATGGGACACCCCATTTTCATCAGTTGTACCCTAATCTGGTGGGGTCTACCCGTAAGTGGTTCTACAGCAATGAGGTGGTGATTATCAATAGAAGCATTGAGGTGGTAGTTGAGGATCGCCTCTTTAGCATGTGGTCTTTTTTTTGTGGAAGCCTTCGCTTGATTGCGTTCCACATCTTTTGTAATCCAGTGCCTCAATTCCCCTGAGAACTCTGCCGGACGTTCGTTCGTAATTGCCCAGTATCTTTTTTTAATTTTTCGTTCGCGAAAGAGGTCATTCATGCGCCGCAAGCCCTTACTGGTACGCGCAAATAATACCAATCCACTCACCGGACGGTCAAGACGATGCATAACACCCAAAAATGCCTTCCCCGGTTTGTTATAGCGAATTTGAATGTATTGTTTGGTCATATCTACCAGTGGCA
This sequence comes from Saprospiraceae bacterium, assembly GCA_020628725.1. Taxonomy (GTDB): domain Bacteria; phylum Bacteroidota; class Bacteroidia; order Chitinophagales; family Saprospiraceae; genus JAHDEO01. Next base: position 2,467 of record JAHDEO010000212.1, on the reverse strand, counting down.
CATCGCCCGTAATATCGCCATGTACCAACCACCCCGCTTGCTTATACACCGCAATTAGGTGATTGTCTTCGTATAATACCTTCAAGCCTTCCATAATGCAAAGGTACGAAATTTGGCTTTTTGTGTTGAATGAATGTAGCTGTGTTTATTGGATTTTAAGACAAAACGGTTCTTTTTAGGATTAAAGTTTGTGTTACCATTTCATAATTTTTTTACTTCCTGAATGTTCATTTATATTTATTCTCAAAAGATATACACCTCTGGGAAGTTGCCTCAAGTCTAATGTTTCATTGATTGAAATATCTTCAAATGATGCTATCAATTGCCCACCCGAACTAAATAAACTTGCTGAAATATTTTCAATAGTTATAGGTATATCTATTGTAATGAAATCAAGCGTTGGGTTTGGAATGACATTAATTAAATCATCTATAAAATCTGAATCCGTATCTATAATAGAAGTAGTTACACATTGATTAATTTCACTTTTAAAAACATCGTAATTTTGTGAAGAGACATCCGTATCAATATTACCCATGACAGTATTTCCTTCTTTTTTCAAGAGACTTGTCGCACAGGAATTCAATGAAAATATTGGATAATTTGCAAGATTGTGGAGTTCAGGTGTCCTTGTAAAATTATAAATAAATGTATCGCCTATTTCAAATACATCAAAACTAATGTCACATGATGTACCGTAGTTGATGATAGTGAGTCTCTCTTCCGAAAAATCCCCCTGAATCACTTCGATGACCTTAATATCTACAAAGGTTTCTAAATCATTCCCGTCATACTTTTCAATTACTTCGCCCAAGAAAATCTTAGAATCCGTGCTCGTATTTTCACAAAAATTAAGGTCGAAAAGGCATGTACATGCCATTAAGTTATAAGACGACGATAAGAAAAATGTGAAGAGTAGGTAAAAATGAAGTTTCATATCTAATGCTTTTAATTAATTGTTATTTGAATTAAGTTGTCTCTCAAAAATACTGATTATTCTGATAACATTCAGCTTTAAGCATCATAATAGCGCAAAAAACTACAAAACAACTGTCATTCCAATACAATTTTCACCTTTTTTGATGGTATAACTTCATTAAATCTAAATCAATTGCAGTCAAGTATCCCATACCTTCCTCATTTAAGTAGCATCCCGAATCAATAGAAAATCTCTTTTCTTTATTTCTAACGCTGTTTTCAATTTCAGTAATTGTTCTTACTAAATGTCCGTGAATTTGTGTCTTTTTGAGACATTCCGCTTCATCAAATTGAAAATTAACGTTTGGAAACATCCCGCGCAAATCTGTGAATGGGTTAATATTTCCCTCATTTATCCCCGCATGACTTAAGATAAAATCATCCAATTCAATACAATAATCGAAATGATAAACCAATTTCAGATATTCCTCCAACTCACCGCAAAGTAAGTCTTGGCTGTTATAAGTTTCCAAATATTCTTCAAAAAACTCCAAACCGCAGTCATACGCAAGTAGCAATTTTTCTTCGTGATTTCCTTTTATTGGAAAAAGCTGATAGCTGTCTTTTTGCAATTCAATGATTTTATCTAAAACTAATGAGCTGTTTCGTCCTCTGTCAATCGTATCTCCCAGTAGAAATATTTGGTCTTGTTTGGTCATTTTTAATTTATCCAACAAGCCCATAAAAGCATCATAACATCCGTGAATGTCTCCGATGGCAATTCTTCTGCCTTCGTTATTTTTTTGTATTTTTCTTGGTGTGTAATTTTTTGCCATTTAATTTTACAATTGTATCTATGGATAATCTCACTAAAAATTCTTCAAACGTATCCGAACACACATAATATTCTCCAAATTCTTTCGGTTGAGACTCATCTGGATTTTCTCTCCAATGTAAATCTCTGTAAACTATGCAGTAATTACTATTATCATCTATCAAAATTGACCACCAACAAAATCCTTGTGAATCTCCTAAAAAAGGAATTAGATGATAATTATTATAATTGGGAAAAGGAACAATACCATCTGGCATCCAAAAACTAATATCACTAAATTTAAACCTTGATACATATTCAAAGTTTCTGAAAAAAGTTATAAACCATTTCGGTAATTTGAGTCCCTTCGGTTGCGCTTCAGCGAGAATGTGCTCTAACTGTTTTTGGTAAATTTCGAATTGTCGTTCTGTTAAGCCTCTTTTATATTGTAGTTTTCGTAATTTCAAGAACTCTTCTCCAATCCATTTATTTTGGTTTTCTAATTCTTGGAGTTGGGATACTTCTTCTTTGTTAAGGATATTTTTTTGTGGAAATGAACTAAGCGGATTTTTTAATAAATTTTCATCGAGTGTGGTTATTTCTATTTTTGTGAATGAATGTTCGTCGATAACTGTCCATTTCCTATTTAAGTTTCTCTCCATAACAACCGATAAATAAAAAAAGGGTCACTCACACTGTGAATGACCCTTAGTATATTAAGTTGGCGGCGACCTA
>JAHDEO010000211.1 GCA_020628725.1 Saprospiraceae bacterium | reverse complement strand
TGAAAATTTTCTTTGGTATTTTGAATATTGTGAAAATTCCTTCGCCTGCTTTGGAGGTGAATTCACTGGGAAAATTGAAGTTTCACCCCGTTTATTTTTGATTTTTGATTGAATCCTCATCACACGATAAAAATTTTGCGAAGCAAAATTCAATCAAAAATCAAAAATCATCAAATCATAAATTCAAAAGATTCCCTACACTAGAATCAAATAAAGACTTACCGAAAGTATGATAAATCGAAATATAGGCATAAGGTGAACCCGCCAATTTAGTCACCTTATCCGGCTTCCGAAATAAGCCACCCGTATTGCTCTCATACTCATTGAAGCGACGCTGACTTGCCCAACCTACTTCCATAAACAACTTCAAATTCTTACTAATTTTCTGCTCTAAAATACCTGTTGTTTTGACGTATGTATATGTGAAATTGTGGCGTGTCATCTCCGGCAAATGTCGATCTTGTGGAGTAAAACCCGCTACCAAACCATTATACTGAAGGAGCAAAGCGTAGCGTTTCTTTTTGTTGACTTTAAAACTCATTTTGGCTTGTAGGGGCAGCATAAGGTTGAGTCGGGCTTTGTTGGCGATACGCAAATCTGTCCCTGCAAAAGGAATCGAGATGAGTCTGCCGCTATTATAATTGAGGTACATGCCGGAGTAATAGTACATGAACGGATTTTGGATTTTCGCATATCCGCCCATCACAGTGAAATTAGGATGGAGGCGCGAAATGGATTGTGCATCTTCCATAAAACCAATGTCGGCAGAGTAGAACGCTACACGCATTTTTTTGAGATAGTGCAAGCCCGTCACGCCCGTACTCACGCGCATAAGTCCTGAAAAATGTTCTAAAGAAATACCTTCTTCCTCAATCGGATAATACTCGCTGCCGTACATGACAGTGTATTGGGTATTGAAATTCCAAAACATCTGATGGGCATTGGGCGCGATGATTTTAGCGGCGAGTTTCGGATAAGTTTTCCAACTTGCGAACTTGCGGAGTTCCCACAAATTTTGGAGTTTGAGCAGTTCTTTGGGTTGGACTTTGATGCCAAATTTACTTTTTATCGGAATATTGACCTGCGCTTTGGCAGTGTAAAAACCCAATTCATTGGTCAAATCACCTTCCAATAAACCTTCATACATCGCCTCACCGCCAACCTTAACACCCGGCTTGAAGAATTGACGAGCAATGATGCCGCCTTGTGCATGACTGATTATTGGAGTTACGCAAAATAGGAAAAGAAGTATACGAAGCATAGTTTAAATTGTTATTTGTGGGGTGGGGCAAATGTTGTTCCAAAAAGTTTTGGAGTATTTATATTTTATTTTGGTTGTAGTTAACTAATTAGGCTTCACTTTAACTATCAATACATTTAAATTTCTTCCATTGCAGACATCAATGTAAATTGCTTCAAATTTGAATTATTAGGATAAATAAACTCTTCACTTAAACCAGCATCTTGAAGTTTTGACAAAATATAAGGCTTTAAACTCTTATGAATATTCCAACAAATAGCAAAATTATCGTTGTAATTCAATTTCTTAAATTCATCTTCTCCTATAGTTTCTTTTATAGAGTTAATTGATTCAATATAACTCTCCTCAATCGGCATTATTGGATTATTGTTATAAAAGAACATTCCTTGTTGATTTATAATATTTGTATTATTTAATATCTTAAAAGAGACATTCTTGTTTGTTACAAAGAGAATAGGGAAACTGATTAAATATTTATCATAATCTATATCACCATTTTTTTCTAAGCCTAGTTCCTTTTCAAAGGATTTCATTGTAGTATAAAGAAAAGGATTAGTCTCATCTACAATGTAAAATGAGCAATAATTGTCTATTTCGTTCTCACTAGATGCTCCAAAGCTTGAATTTTCCACTGCAAAATATAGACCGATTAAGGCACTATGTGTAAAATCTAATAAAGGAGTTGGAACTCCGTAATGTTGCATATAGCTTAAATATGCCAGTGAATTGTTTGTACTTATTCCATTTATATTAAAAAAACGAAAAATTGTCCTGTTATTCCAGCTCTTGCATTTAGTTATAAGTTTCTTGATGAAGTCATGATATAACATTTTTTGTTTAAATAACTCTTTTTCTATCCAGTATCTCTGGGATGAGGTATATAATCTGTATTTCGCCTCGGGAGATCCACGAAATTTATATGTATCTATTTCATCATAATTGATGAGTTTTTCCCAGTAAATTTCAAAGTCAGCTTTTGTATCAATCATAATACTTCCTGCCTCAAAGAATTTACCTTTTTCATCAAATTTTTTGTATTCTTTTAATCTCGCCATTTTTAACGTTCTATATCTTTGAGTAAGGAAAGCATAGCATTACTTATTTGAGACATGCTTATATCTAAATTTTCAGAAGAGATAATCCCTCGTAAATTACTTTTTTTCAACCTATTATACCTTGACGTTAACAAAAGTATTTCGTTATATAAATCGCTATCACCACTTTTTTGGGAAATATTTAATAAGGCTTTTAAAGCCTCTTCTATCTTAGCATTGGCTATGCTATTTCTAATATAATCAATAGCATTTGTATTATCATTTTCTTCAAAATTAGTACTAGTATTTACAGCGGATTTTTCTCTCAACTTTACATTTCCTTTATTTAAGGAATCAAATATCTTCCCTAATTGATTAATAACATCAAGCCAAGCAGAATCTTGATCTTGTGACGTGGAAATTGGATGGCCATCCTTTGGTAAAGCTTGAAACTTACTTATTTCTAGAGAAGAATAATCCGTAGGTCTAAGAATGATAGGAATTATCATTACTTCTCTTTTTCTATACCTATCAAGAGCTCTACTAATTTCTTGGTCATAAATATATTCTGATGCTATAAAGTCAGGACTTATTAAAAAAAGTATTAATTGAGAATTTTCTATTGCATCTTTTATTTCTCTTTGCCACTCTGCACCGGGTAGAATTTGTTGATCACTCCAACTTTCGATAATTCCATTTCTTTTAAATGGAATTAGACGCTTTTCCAATTCATCCTTATATAACATATCCTTATGCTCGTAAGAAATAAATACCTTAATCATTAATATTGATTCGTAATTTGCGTAATAATTTTATTATTAAACAATTGCATGAAAAAATCAAACCTCCTTTTATACTACTTAAAAAATAACAGAGAAAAGTTTGCTTCTCCAAAGTTACAGTTTACCACTGCGAATATATAAAATATCTACTACTTCAAAAATTAATTATCAAACGCCTACTCACTTTCCTTAGCAAAATTATAATCCACCAACAAACTATCCTGCCGATTATCCCCGATAATCAATGAAAGTCGCTTATCCAATAAGTCCATTCGATTCATCAATTCTTCATACGAGATTTTTTCTTCTGTGTTCCAAATTCTTTCTACAAAGGCAGGCAGACGTTTTCTCAAACTCGGTATTTCTGCTTCTTGCGGCTGTTCCCAAGCACACATTTGAGCACCAATTACCAAAGGCGACTCTTCAACTTGTATCGGCTCAAAGGAAGGAACTTTGTCCCACCAATTTTCCCATCGCCACATATTCCATTGATAGATGGTTTTGGGTTCCCATTTTTTCTGATTGACCACATACAAGGGCTTCCATGAGGTATTGACGACCGTATATCCGTCTTCGACCAGCGCATTTGGTAAGTATCTGTTCGTTTCAAATTCATAAACGATAATATCCTTCGGAATCTGAATCGTTCCTTTCGGTCCGAAGCCTTCCCATACACACATTTGCTTGCCGTGTTTTTTTACGATGTCATTCATTCGCACTAAAAAATGTCGATACAATTCATGAACGTCGTCTCCGATACCATGTTTTTTGATGTATGCCTGTACATCAGGGTCTTCATCTACTTTGGTAAAAATCGCCTCATCTCCACCAATGTGAAAATACGGTGTAGATTTGAAAACAGACACCGCTTCACCTATCAATTCATCCAATGCCTTATATACTTCTTCTTTGCCCATATTGATAATCCAAGGATTAGTTGCGGTGTCTTGAATGGCAAATATTTCTGGATATTTTTGGACGAAAGGGCTGGAATGTCCCGGTATATCAATTTCCGGAATGATGGTCACGCCCCGCATTTGCGAATAAGACTCCAACTCTTTTAGGTCATCAAAATTATAATGCCTGTCTTCAGTAGATAATTTTGGATATTTTTTAGAAGGCAATGTATAAGATTGATAATCAGTAAAATGTAATTGCAGGAAATTAATTTTGTAAAAAGCGGCTAAATCTATCAATTGCTTGACGGTCGATAAATCATGCCATTGCCTTGCCAAATCAATCATCAAACCTCTGTAAGCCGCATCTGGATTATCCTTGATTTTCACATGAGGAAAGGTCAACACATCGCCTTGCTTTTCCATGAGTTGCAATAAGGTAGATTTTGTACTCGCCAAAGCACCGTAGCTACCACCTTTTATACTGATGGTTTTGTCGATTTCAATGGTTGATGCTTCTTGTTGCATCGAAGCATCTATCTCGAAAATAATGTCTGCCTCATAGTTTTTCTTTGTGGTCGTAGCAAGGCGAATACCTGTCGTCTTTTCAATTTCCGAAGCGAAAACCATCAATAAGGGAGCAACTTCAATTTGAGGAGCGTATAGCTTGCTATTTTCAGATAGTAGAAGCTGTTTTGTGCCCTTTTCAATCTGCTTGGGTTGTGGGAGAATATGTATTTCAGAGATGTTATCTCCCAATTTTGTAGTGTTATCACAAGAAATTAGGCTGACCAAAATGCCAAGTAGAAGTAGTATTCTTTTCATTGATAATGTTGGTTTAATCTGGATGAAATTGAACCAATCTAATCCTCCCGATGCACCGAATCAATAGAAAAAGCAGGTACACACACCGAAATATACTCTGTCTCCTCCTCAAAAGGATTAGAATATTGCACCCGACAGCCTTTTTTGATGAGAATGGATTCGCCGGCGTGAAGCGTGATTTCCTCACTTTCATCAATCATCATTCTTTTTCTGCCTCTGATGACAAAGGTAATTTCATCAAATTGCGGTGTCTGATACGGCTCTGACCATCCCGGCGGCGCAATCATATGGGCGAGGCTGTATTTGTCCTCCTTCGTACTTGCCAAGCCGAAGTGTTCTTTGATGCTTTTGCCGTCATTGGTGGGGACGATGAAGGGATTTACTTGTTTGAAATATTTTTTGCTCATTTTGAATCACTTATTGAGTTGCAGTTGTATTTTATGCTAAAAGTAAGTATTTTAGCCAAAAATACATCAATAATGAACGCAAATTTAGAAGCGAAAAAAAATAACATCTTGCGGATTATCATGTCTGTAAATGACGAGGCGATGATTGATGAAATCAATGCAAAAGTCATCAGTCTATTACCCGAAATGGACGAGGCAGAACGCTACATCAATTCCATTCAAATTGAAGCCGATATTGATGTGGAAAAATTGGTAAAGGAGCAAAATTATACGGGAATTGACTTGGAGGAGATGAAACGGCTTACAGCCGATTTGGACATTCCTCAAACGACAGAAGAATTGCTTGCGATGCTTGATTGAAACAATACCCAAATCATCACCTACGATAAAGATTTTGACCACCTTGTTGATGTTGTTTTGATGAAGAAGTGAAGTAAAAAATCTAATGCACTTTAAAAATATAAGCTCCGTCATTATTTACAATCTCATAGGTGTTTATACCGCCACCATTTATGTGTACAGTAGATGTAATGCCCAATGACTCAAGTAGTTCTTTATTATGTGAATTTACATCAAAAGCAATCGGGTCAAAAGAGATATTCGGTTGACAACCTCCCTCTCCTTCAACAATAAATCCCAAGTAAAAAGCGACACAATAATTAGCTGTATGTGTTGTAGTCATACCGACTTTAAATGAACAAATACCCTGATTACATTCAAAAAAGATTCTACCGCGATTTGTCTTGTGTACAGAATAGTTAATCCCATTCTGTGTCATTTCACCTTCCACATTGATGTAATCAAATCTATCATATCCATTTGAAATATCTTGGTGATGCAGTAAGTCTAAAATGTAAACGTCAAGCAAACCCGTACCTGTATCAAAATTAATCGTATCAATATCACTAAAGACATCTGCCGCATCAAATTCTGCAGACAGCCAAATAGTATCGCCACGTAAATATTCAGCCTGTTCGGGAGTAACATCAACGTTAAGTTGTGCAAATCTATGTTCAGCCTCACAGATTTCAAATTCTAAATCGTCGTCATCTCCGCATTGAAAATTAGAAAAAAGAAGTGTTGTAACTAAAAGGCAAGCAAACAGATAGATTAAGTTTTTCATTTTGGTAAAATTTTGAAGTGAGAAATACGAATTAGTTTCGCACAAACATCTATCCAAAAAATGTTAATTTATTTCAGGTGGAGATGACCAATTTGTGAATGCAGCTTGGTTTTACCTATGAATATTTTAAAAGGTTTTTAATTCTCTATTTGAAAACACTTGATTAATTTTCTGTTGTAAATTATTGAATATCATTTCATTACACTCAAATTCAATTTCAATGAATTTTTCTTTCACATGCCCAATTCCTACACTATTAAATTCTATTTTGATTTTATTTCTCCTAAGATAAACTTCCGAAATACCCCCATATCCTCCCATTGACTGATCATTTTTCTCAATATAGTAAGTATCCATACCCAACTGCCTGTCTTGCTCGTCATATTCTTCCGAATCTTGAATTATAAAATAAGTAGGTTCTCCCTGTTCAGTCGAATCTCCTAAGAATCCAATGATTAAAACATCATTCTCATCATAGTCAGCGAATATTTCCTTTGCTCTAAATTCCATTTTTTAATCTGGTAATTTTCAGTCAAAAATAACAAATTCACAGCAACCCTCCAATCATTTTTCCTAACTTTGAACACCCGTAGCGTAACGCCTCCGGCTTGCGCCCGCGTACTGTACGGAATCACCAAGCTAACGCGGCACAAGCCAGAGGCGTTACGCTACGGACGACATTTACAAAAATCAATACAAAAGCATGAAAAATAAACAAATACTAATTCTCACGTCTCTCCTTCTCACATCTCTCGTCTGCTTCTCGCAAGAGAAGCCCAAATGGGACGTAAACAACCCACCCGGCAACTGGCGCACCGTAGAATTTAGCGTCAACGAAGGCACATGGATGAACTTAGATGTCCACCCGAATGGTTCGGAAATCGTCTTTGATTTATTGGGCGATATATATACCGTGCCGATGTCGGGCGGAGTGGCTACGCCTGTGCGGACGGGCATTGCGTATGAGGTGCAACCGCGATATAGTCCTGACGGTCAGCATATTTGCTTTACGAGCGATGCGGGTGGTGCAGACAATGTTTGGGTAGCCAAGCGCGACGGGTCGGATGCCAAACAGGTCACAAAAGAGGATTTTCGATTGCTCAATAACCCGATTTGGATGCCCGACGGCGAGTATCTCGTAGCGCGTAAACACTTCACTTCGGGGCGTTCATTGGGTGCGGGTGAACTGTGGCTGTATCACAAATCCGGTGGTGCAGGCTTGCAACTCACCAAGCGCAAAAATGACCAGCAAGACCTCAATGAACCCACTGTTTCGCCTGACGGCAGATACGTCTATTACAGCGAGGATATGTACGAAGGCGGTTATTTTAAATACAATAAAGACCCGAACAAACAAATATATGTTATCAAGCGATTTGACCGCGAAAAGGGCGAAATCAAGACCATTATTTCCGGTCCGGGCGGGGCGAGTCGTCCGCAGGTATCGCGCGACGGGTCGAAGTTGGCGTTTGTGCGACGGGTGCGGACGAAAAGCACCTTGTTTATCCACGATTTGGAGACGGGCGAGGAGTGGCCCCTCTTCGACGGATTGAGCAAAGACCAACAGGAAGCATGGGCGATTTTCGGCGTTTATACAGGCTTCAACTGGACACCGGACGATAGCGCGATTGTGATTTGGGGACAAGGAAAATTGTGGAAAGTGGATGTAGCGAGCGCAAAAGCTACGGAAATCCCCTTTACAGTCAATGCCAAACACCAACTCGCCGAAACCGTCCGTTTTGACCAAAAAGTGGATTCCGACAAATTTACGGTGAATGTCATCCGACAAGCCCGTACATCGCCCGACGGCAAAACGCTCGTATTCAATGCGATTGGTTATTTATGGAAAAAAGATTTGCCGAATGGCAAACCCAAACGCCTCACCACCAGCCAAGATTTTGAGTACGAACCCGCCTTTTCTCCCGACGGAAAAAGCATCGTTTACGCCACTTGGAATGACGAAACACACGGCGCGATTTATAAATTATCATTAAGCGGGAGAGCAAAACCCGTGAAGCTGACCCGTGAAAAAGGCTTCTATCAAACTCCTTCGTATTCAACTGACGGACAGATGATTACCTACAAAAAAGCCGGAGGCAACGGTCACATGGGCTACACCCACGCCAAGCATCCGGGCATTTACATCGTTTCTGCCAACGGCGGCGAAGCCAAACAAATCACGGAAGGCGGCTCGTTCCCCGTTTTTGACAAAACAGGCAAAAAAATCTTCTACCAAACAGGCGGCGGATTGGATAAAAAATACAAGCAAATCAACATTGACAAAACAGAAGAAAAAACACTATTTACGGCAAAATATGCGCGGGAATTTACCCCAAGTCCCGACAATAAATGGGTGGCATTTACGGAGTTGTTCAAGGTCTATATCGCTGCCATGCCGCAGACGGGCAAGGCATTTGAATTGAGCAAAGACACCAAAGCCGTACCCGTGCAACAAGTGGCGAAAGATGCGGGGATTAACCTGCATTGGTCGGCGGAAAGTGATGCCCTGAATTGGACGCTCGGCGAGGAGTATTTTACTGCCAAACTCACCGACCGTTTTTTGTTTTTGGAAAATGCAGCCGACAGCATCCCGCCAATGGATAGCGTGGGTTTACGCATTGGTTTAGAGGTCGATACGGATAAGCCGAAAGGTACAATCGTCTTTCAAAATGCGCGAATTATCACCATGAATGACAAGGACGAAGTCATCGAAAACGGCACTATCGTAGTGGAGGGCAACCAACTCACTTACGTAGGCGCGAGTGCAGATGCCCCCACACCCAAAGGCGCGAAAATCATTGATGCGGAGGGCAAAACTATCATGCCCGGCTTGGTGGATGTACACGCCCACCTCAACACTTGGCGACAGGGGCATAGTCCGCAAAAACAGTGGTCGTACTACGCCAATCTCGCCTACGGAGTCACCGCCACGCACGACCCTTCCTCGAATACCGAAATGGTGTTTTCGCAATCCGAAATGGTCAAAGCGGGGCATCTTGTCGGACCGCGCATCTATTCTACGGGGACGATTTTGTACGGTGCAGACGGCGATTTCAAACAAGTCGTCAACAGCCTCGACGATGCTCATTCTGCCATGCGCCGGATGAAGGCGTTTGGGGCATTTTCGGTCAAAAGCTATAATCAGCCGCGCCGCAATCAGCGTCAACAGGTCATCGAAGCTGCGCGAAAGCACGGAATTATGGTCTATCCCGAAGGCGGCTCGTTCTTTTTTCACAATATGTCTATGGTCGTGGACGGACACACGAGCGTGGAGCATAACCTCCCCGTCGCGCCCCTCTACGACGACGTTATCCAACTCTGGAAACGCACCGAAACGGGCAATACGCCGACCCTCGTGGTCAATTACGGCGGCATCAACGGCGAGTATTATTGGTATCAAAATACGGAGGTGTGGGAGAAGGAACGCCTACTCAATTTTACGCCGCGAGCGGTGATAGATTCGCGCTCCCGACACCGCACCATGATACCCGACGAGGAATACGAAAACGGTCATATCCTCACTTCAAAATCGTGTAAAAAACTGAATGACAATGGTGTAAATATGTGTATTGGTTCGCATGGGCAATTGCAGGGCTTGGCAGCACACTGGGAACTCTGGATGCTGCACCAAGGCGGTATGAGCAATCTCCAAGCCCTCCGCGCCGCCACCATGAACGGCGCAAAATACATCGGCATGGACGCAGAAATCGGCTCCCTCGAAACGGGCAAACTCGCCGACCTCATCGTACTGGACGAAAATCCCTTGGACGATATTTACCACACCGAACTCGTCCGCTACACCATGGTCAACGGCAGACTCTACGATGCCGAAACGATGAACGAAATCGGCAACTACGACGAACCACGCACGAAGTTTTATTGGGAACAAAATAAGTATTCGAGTAATTTTCCTTATCACCAATTGACGAGGAGTTTTATGCGGCCTTCTTGTGGGTGTTTTGGGGTGCATTGATTGTGGTTATTACGCTTTTTGTGACATGAAAATGTATCGCAGTTTGGTTTATTTGTAGTTTTATCCTATATTTGTATTTGAAGTTAAAAGACTTCGGACAACTTTTTTAAGAAGTATTTTTCAATTGTTAAGTTATTGGGTTGTAGAATCGGTGCTGATTAACATCCTTCTTGGGTACAAACCAGGACGCTTTGAAGTTTACAGTACCTACTCTGTTCATTGCAGTCTATTAACTATATTTCTTAACATTTAAAATTGGATTATGTCTATTTTAAAAATGTTGTTGCTTCTTAGTGCATATGCATTGTTCTTGGCTGCATTGTATTTTCTTCTTCAACTTTTATTCAAAAGTGTTGAAATCAATGTAGAATTGTTCAAGGTATGTATTCCTTTGACAATTGCCTTAATGGCTTATTACAATAATGTAAAAGATAAACTAAGGAATTAAAAGATAGGTGCGGAGTGAATAACTCTGTACCTATTTTCATTTCTTATCTAAACAATCACCTCCGCTTATTATCAAAAAAAATCAAACCATTATAATTAAGACTAAATTATCTTATGAAAAATGTAATCCTCTGGGCTTTGTTATGCCTAATTGTCATTTCTTGCAAGGACACAAAAATGATTGAAGAATTAGCCGAAACAAAAAGACAGCTTTCTGAATGTTCCACTGAATTAGAAACCCTAAAAAACACACCAGAAAATCGTAAAGTTAGAGCATTAAAACATCTTGCAAATGATAGTTTTGAGTTTGCTAAATCTGAATTTACAGGAATAGCTGAAAACTATCCCGGAACTAAAGAAGCAAAGGATGCAAAAGTAGAAATTGCCAAAATTGATAAAATTGTAGAGAAAAAGAAGGCGGAAGATGCGAGAAAGAAAGCACTTGGTTTCAAGGTTTTAAAAGAAACTTCAACGGTAAAAAACGATGATTTGAAAATCTCTTTTAGTAGTACAAAAACAGGTAAACGTTGGACTTTTGATAGTTATGGAGACAGATACCATTATAGAGATGCCGAAAGAGGAGATAAATTCATTTTGACGAGAGCATCTATAAGTTCTAAAAATAAAAATCCATATTTACCTCCTGTTCAAGCATATCAAATCAAGGACGGTAATCTTAATTATTTAGGAACATTGTCTTATCAATTTACTCGGTGGAAAGATTATGGCTCTTACTTGGGAAATTACGCAGACTATGGTAATGATTTTGCTCACTCTGAAACAATAAAATTTTCACTTGGTCTGTCTATAAAAGAAATTGATATTGATGATGAACCTGTTTTTATAGTAGTTGAGAAAAAAGGATGTTTTCTTAGGTCAAGTAGACTTGGAAGACCAGAAGTCTATTACAAACCTTTATCATGCCCTAACAAAAACCCTTTAAATGTTGATGATTTTGATGACAATTATGTATTAGTTAAAATTTTTAATAAATCGAATTTGTAATACAACCTTCCATACATACAAAAACCGCTTCGTCCCCCACGAAGCGGTTTTTTACGTAGAAGGGTGCTTCCCGCCTGCACCCTCGCGTGTGTATGCTACGTGCGTACCGTGTATTTCT
>JAHDEO010000210.1 GCA_020628725.1 Saprospiraceae bacterium | reverse complement strand
CGAACTCCTACGCCAAAATCAATAACCTAACGACAGACGACACCGACTTCTTCCCTGAAGATATAGTCATCGCCAACGATGTGGCATACGTCAGCGGTCTTGGTGACGGTACAATAAAAGCCTTTGATTTAACGCAGGAAAATCCAACAGCTACCGAATTTGCGGCAGCAGAGGCGGGTTACACTCAAGCTTGGGGTTTAAAAAGTGATGGCGAAGTATTATTGAGCATTCTTGATAATGCTGATTTTACAGGTGGTGCTCCCGGTCCGAGCAAATTAGTAGAATACGACATTGCCAGCGGCACAAAAACAGCAGAATGGGATTTGCCTGCCGGTACAATTGGACACACCGTATCTATTGTCGAAGGAAAATATTATGTAACGGATTTCGGTATGCCCCGAATCTTTGAAGTTGACCCAAGTGCAGGTACAGTTAGTCAATGGTTTACCAGCTCTGAATGGGATCCTATGATTAGCGGCATCGGCGGAACGATATACGACAATGACGGCGGCTTTTACGTATCGCAAGGTAATAAATTGTGGTATTTACCCATCAGCAACGGCACATCCGGCACTTTACAAGAAGTAAGCGTTTCCGGTCTTGATGCAATTGACGCAGACGGTATCTCTTGGGTAGATAGCCAAAACACTTTATACTATGCTACCAATGACACAGGCGACCCAGCCAATGTGGGTACAGCATACAAATTAGTCTTTTCCGATGCCACCACTGCTACGGGAAGTGTTATCGCTACAGGTTTGGATGATTCATCAGGATTATGGTATTATGAAAATAATGGTAGTGAATACGTATTCGTAATGGAATCTCAATTCGGAGCTTTATTTGGCTTGAATAGTTATGAGCCGCCTTTCAATATTGAAGTTTTCCAATTATCAGAAGGCACACCGTCCAACCTCACGACAGATGACCCGGACTTTTTCCCGGAAGACATTACCATAGTCAATAATGTAGCTTACGTAAGCGGTTTAGGAGATGGAACAGTTAAGATGTTCAACTTGAATTTAGAAAATCCTACGGGCGAGACATTTGCTGAGGCAGAAGACGGTTACACTCAAGCATGGGGATTAAAAAGTGACGGTGAAGTATTATTGAGTATTCTTGATAATGCTGATTTTACAGGTGGAGCTCCCGGACCTGCCAAACTTGTAGAATACGACATTGCAAGTAGAACAAAAACAGGCGAATGGGATTTGCCAGCCAATACAATCGGTCATACCGTGTCTATTGTTGATGGAAAATACTACGTAACAGATTTTGCAAGTCCTCAAATCTTTGAAGTTGACCCAAGTGCAGGAACCGTAAACCAATGGTTTACCAGTTCAGATTGGGACCCTATGATTAGTGGTATCGGCGGGACGATATACGACAATGAAGGCGGTTTTTACGTTTCGCAAGGCAATAAATTATGGTATTTGCCCATCAGCAACGGCACTCCCGGCACTTTACAAGAAGTAAGCGTTTCCGGTCTTGATGTGATTGACGCAGACGGCATCTCTTGGGTCAATAGCCAAAACACCTTGTACTATGCCACCAACGACACAGGCGACCCGGCTAATGTGGGTACGGTATACAGATTAGTCTTTTCCGATGCTACGACTGCTACAGGTAGCGTTATCGCTACAGATTTGGATGACTCATCAGGCTTATGGTATTATGAAAATGATGGCAACGAATACGTATTCGTACTCGAATCTCAATTCGGAGCCTTATTCGGCATAAACTCCTTTGAACCTCCTTTCAATATCGAAATAATCAACTTAACGGAATTGATAGATGTAGAAAATGTACTTGCGACAACTACCAACATCATGGTATCACCTAATCCATTTAGTCAAACAACCACTTTTGAAATTGAACTTAAAGAAGGAGGAGAATTTCAGTTTCAGATATTCGACGTAAGTGGAAGAGAAGTGAACGGTCAAACTCTAAGATTAAATCAAGGCATCAATCAATTTACCTTTAATGGTAGCCATTTAACCAAAGGTTTCTATAGTTATCGACTGAGTAGTGGTCAAGGTTTTGTAAGCGGTAAAATGATTGTATTGAAGTGATAAAAAATAATTTTTCATCTATCTAAAACACAGTGAAATGACAAACAATACAACAGTACCAAAATGGATAATTATTTATCTATGGATAACTGCCCTTATCACTTTGGGCGCAAGTCTTGCCGGTTACTTCAAGCCGGATGCCTTATTGGGAACTTGGGAAGCACTTCCTGCTGCTGGCGCGCTTTCGTTGGCAGGACCACTGGGCTTATTTGTTTCGAGAAACATGGCTACCGCAGTAGTCACTGTTTTTGCTTTGATAAGGAATAATGTCGCCATGATAAAAATAGTCCTACTACTCAGAATCGTAAGTGACGGCTTAGATTTAGTGAATAATTTGATTGCAGGAAACATGCCTGTTGCCATTATGGGCGGAGTGATGTGCTTGATAGAAATATTTGCTTTCCTAAAAATCAAAGCCTAATCAGTGATATAATTAATGTCACGCATTAACATCATCCACAGTCGAACGTGAGTTTCACGTTAGGCTGTGGACAGTGGACTGTTAACTGTGGACATTCAAACAAACAACATGATAAGAAAGGACAACTTAATCGAAACCACCGAACGTTTTTACAGGCTGCTACAACAATCAAAAAAGCAATCCACATCTACGCGCTCCCCTTTTGTAGATGTGGAAACAAAAGTCACAAGGCTTGATGATTCTGAATTTGTAGAGGTTCAAGAAGGCATCGAATTACGCCCATTATGGGGCGATAGCCGACAAGGTGCATCCGGTGTAATGATACGTTTTACATCAAATATTCCTCAAAAAATATACTACCAAAATGTATGCTTTGCGATGGTAATTTCAGGAAAAGTAAAGTTCCGTGAAAAAGAGGAAGCAAAGCTATTAAGAGCCGGAGACTCTTGGACACAAAAGGCTGGCAGCAGTCTTCATATCGAAAGTTGTCCGACAAAGGAAATGACACTTCTATACATACATTGTGATAAATCAGCGGAGATGAAATAAGTGAAATAGATCAAAAAAACGTGCCTTCCTCACAACCTTCTTTTTGCCAATCACAGAAAAAAAGATATATTCGCACAGGTGAGGCGTAACTTCAGAGAGATTGGCTTTTCGGAATTGGGATTCTTTTGGAGTTTTGCATGAGTTTAATAAGTAAAATTAAAATTTATAAAAAATTGATTTTTTGGAATTTATGAAAATGTCGCATAAATGTCGTATAAAAATCAACATCGATTTTTGACTATTTTTTAAATTGAATATAATCTTGTTTAAAATTTCATTCTGAATGGAAAAATTAGACTTTGGACAGAAATTAATTGAAGTTAGAAAAGCAAAAGGCTTGACTCAGCAAGACGTTGCTGAAAAAAGTAATGTCACCATACGAACTATCCAACGGATTGAATCCGGAATGGTAACACCAAGAGCTTCTACGATTAAGATTATTGCTGAATCCTTAGGATTTGATTTCTTTGAAACGTTAAATATCGGTTATGATGTGAGCAAGGAAAACCACCGTTCAAGATTGAAAAACCATACTTGGTTATGGTATTTAACAGATTTATTTAATTTAAAAACACAAGCAATGAAAAAGATTTCAATCTTATCAATGACCACCTTCTTAATTGTCTATTTATGCGTTAGTGTAATTAATGTTCAAGCGCAAACAGACGAATTAATTAATCAAAGCCTTATCATAGAATTAAATGAAGATGAATCATTAAAAAGGGTGGAGGCTGCATTTACCAATAATCTTACACTGGACAGTTTAGTTCAAATCAAAAGTGAATTACAAGAAGTGGGCATTACGGTTCAATACAAAAAAATAGAATTTGATACTCATGATTTATTAGTGACTCTTGAATGTGATATTCTTTTTGATGATGGAAAATATAGCGGAGGTTTTACTGCTGTTAGGCTGAATTCGGAAAATAAGGATAAACGAATTGGCTTCTACCGTAATTATGGTACGATTGCCGAATCTTCTTTTGGAACAGGAGTATTACGTAATTAACAATTTTTCACCAAATTCAAATCTAACATAGCGGTGCATAGCCGTTATGTTAGTTATCTCACCCCAAAAAAACTTGCGCCCCCAAAAAAAATCCCTTAACTTACAGATTCAAATCAGTCAGACAATCCATTCCATTTTTTAATCCTACTTAGGCTGTTTCGCTTTGCATAAAGTGGAACAGAAGTAATTTTGTATTTATGAATAAGAAATTTGGAATGGTGCTATGCCTATGCGTAGCGATGCTCACCACCTATGCCCAACCAAACATCCCCGAAAGCAATTTCATCAAAATCGACCAATTCGGTTATCCTGCGGGAGCAGATAAAGCAGCCGTCATCACCGACCCACAGACGGGCTATAATGCCTTAGACGAATTCACCCCCGGCAGCACTTATCAGGTACGCGAGTGGGCGAGTGGCAACGTCGTATTCACCGGTAGCCCGCAAGCGTGGAATAGTGGTGCGACTGCCTCATTATCAGGCGACAGAGGTTGGTGGTTCGATTTTTCGGCGGTCACTGCGTCCGGCACATATTACGTGTATGATGTCACCAATAATGTACGCTCCTACGAATTTGAAATCAACAATGATGTCTATAATTCCGCCTTGAAAGCTGCCGGACGCATGTTCTACTACAATCGCTGCGGCATAGAGAAAGTCGCACCTTACGCCGAAGGCAATTGGACCTACAACGGCGCAGCATTTCAACAGCAAGACAGCAATTGCCGCTTCTACCTCACGCCCAACGACGCGAGCAGTGAAAAAAACCTCACAGGCGGTTGGTTTGATGCAGGCGATTTCAACAAATACGTCACCTTTGCCAATAATGCCGTACATGATTTGCTCTGGGCATACCGCGAAAATCCATCCGCATTTGGCGACGATTGGAACATCCCCGAATCCGGCAACGGGATCCCCGACGTACTCGACGAACTCAAATGGGAACTCGATTGGCTCATGAAAATGAACAATGCCGACGGCTCCACCCACATCAAAATGGGCAGCGTCAGCTATGGCGATAATGTCCAAATTCCACCCGACGTCAATACCGACCCGCGCTATTACGGGCCAACTTGTACGGCGGCTTCCATTGCCGTAGCGGGAATGTTTGCCCATGCCGCAACGGTATTCGACGACTTTCCTTCCATGAATACCTATGCACAAAACCTCCGCAACCGCGCCGAAACCTCTTGGAATTACGTCCTCCCTGCCCTCAATACCAATCAACTTGATATCCTCTGCGACGACGGCACTATCAAGTCCGGCGATGCCGACTGGACAGTAGCATTTCAACGCGAACGCGCCCTTATTTCTGCCGTTTATTTATTTGAATCAACAGCAAATAACACTTATAATCAATACGTTAGCAATAATATCAACGACGGCGGTCTGCCGATTTCCGCAGGTTACTGGGATTATTATAATATGGCGATAAATGACGGTTTGCTGCTCTACACCACGCTTCCCGGAGCCGTCAGTTCCACTGTCAATCAAATCACCAATTCCATACAAAACGCAGTCAGCAATAATGGGCAGGATTTCTACGGTTTCAATCCTAATGGTGATTTGTATCGGGGCTATCTACCCGAATATTACTGGGGTAGCAACTCGCAGGTAGCGTCTATGGGGACGCTCAATCAGTTGATGATAAAATACGGCATTAGTCCGGGCAACAATTCGAGTTTTGAGCAGAAGGCGTTGGAAATGGCGCATTACCTTCATGGTGTCAATCCGCAAAGCATCACTTATCTCACCAACATGTATAATCTCGGCGGCGACAATTGCGCCAATGAAATGTATCACAATTGGTTTGCCGATGGTTCGCAATACGACAATGTATTTACCTCTTACGGACCGCCTCCGGGTTATATCACGGGCGGTGTCAATCAAGCGTTTTCTGTCAGCACGCTCTCGCCTCCTGCAAATCAACCACCTCAAAAAGCCTATCTGGATTTCAACACAGGCTTCCCGGAAGGTTCATGGGAAATCACCGAACCCGCCATTTATTACCAAGCAGCTTATGTGCGTTTAATGGCGTTTTTTGCAACGGGAAATGGTACTTCCTGCCCTGTCGCGGGTACTTCCTGCTACGACGGCGACCCCGTAACAACCAATGATGTACATGACGGCAATTGCAATTGCATCGGTTCAAATACCTGCCCACCCGCAGGCACCTCTTGTGACGACGGCAACCCCAGCACCGCCAACGACATAGAAGACGGCAACTGCAATTGTGCCGGAACACCCATTCAAAATGAAGATTGCCAATTAGTCTCCAATGGCACATTCGATACCGATATAGCGGATTGGAATTACTGGGGATGTACAGCAACTTCCGTAAATGGCGTAGCAACCCTCACAGGCATGACTACAGGGGTAAACCCGTGGGATGCAGGTTTTAGTCAATACAATATGACACTCGTTCAGGGGGAAAGTTATACCCTTACATTTGATGCAAGTGCTGCCGCCAATCGTGATATTGACATTAAAGTGGGGCTGCCTGTCGCGCCATTCACGACCTACGTTTCCGAAACGATTAACCTCACCACAAGTATGCAGACCTTCATTTACGTCTTCAGCATGAACGACCCGACTGTCACGAATATTGGTCTTGATTTTTTCTTAGGACTTGGCTCGGCTGATGTATTTATTGATAATGTGGAATTGACGGAAGTTGGTTGTGATACACCTTCGGGAGCTTGCGAATTATTGTCCAATAATAATTTTGATAATGATGTAAATGATTGGAATTGGTGGAATTGCAATCCTGTTTCAGTAGGTGGCGTGGCGAATCTTACAGGAATTACCACCGGAGCAAATCCCTGGGATGCGGGCTTTGGTCAGTATAATTTGACATTGACACAGGGAGAAATTTATACCTTTACTTTCGAGGCAAGTGCTGCTGCGAATCGTACCGTTGAGGTCAAGGTGGGCTTGCCTGTTGCGCCGTTTACGGCTTATGTTTCAGATGTTGTTAATCTCACCACAAGTATGCAGACTTTCACCTACACCTTCGCCATGTCCGACCCGACGGCGAATAATGTGGGTGTGGATTTTTTCTTAGGTCTTGCTTCGGCAGATGTATATATTAATTACGTCAGTTTAATTGAGAATAATTGCGAACAAAATAGCTGTCCGCCCGTAGAACTATTAAGCGGCACTACAAACACCAATAACATCTACCACGCCGCACAAACAGTCAGTTCCGATGCCACGATTAATGCAGATGTGATTTACAAAGCAGGAGATTGTATAGAATTGAGAAGCGGTTTTTCCGTCAATCCGGCGAATAATTTCTCTGCGGAAATAGAGGATTGTGGCGGGAATTAAAAAATCTAAAAAATGAACCGTCATTCCGAACCCCGATTCGGAATCTTTTGAACGCAAAAGAGCGATTTTAAACTAAGGCTCCTGTCTGACATTGTGCCAAGATTTAACAGATTCCAAATCAAGTTTGGAATTACGGTTCTTCTCAGTTTTTCTTTTTTGCTAAAAAATATGTTAAAGTTTATTTTAATTTGATTGAGCGATTAAAAATACGTATATTACACACAATAATGAAAACAATTCGCCTTGCCATTATAGATAGACAGCCGATATTTTTAGAGGGTTTATCCGCTGTGTTAAGTCCAATGTCGGAGATAGAAATCGCCGCTACTACACAGACGGCAAAGGAGATGTTTGCTCGATTGAAAAGAGGAGCAGCACACGTTTTATTGACGGATGTTAACTTTACACATAAAAACGGATTGAATGTTATCCCTGAATTCAAACAACGTTATCCTCGCTTAAAAATCATTGCCCTAAGTACTCACAAGCAACGCGGATTTGTTGATGATGTGATTGAAAGGGGAGGGGATGGTTATCTATTGAAAAGCACAACAAAGGAAGAACTTATTACAAGTATTCACCAAGTCGTTAAAGGCGAAACTTATATTGATACGAGTATTTGTGTCCCTGTTCAAAGTGGTGAAATTGATTACACGCAATCTCCGATTGCACGCGAGCAATTTCTCAAGGAACACAAACTCACTCGTCGAGAGGTGGATGTCATTAGCCTTATTGCACAATCTTATACCAGTAAAGAAATCGCTAATCTACTCCATATCAGCGAGTTTACCGTCAAAACACATCGTCGTAATCTCAAGAAAAAATTACATCTTTCCAAGACTTCCGACATTGTTCGCTTTGCGCTTCAAACGGGGATAGTGTCGGCATAAAATTTTAATAGTCAAGTGTTTTTTGCATTATAAAAAATAGTCACTTGTGAGTATTTACACTCCTTTAATTATCATGTACTTTTGTATCAAAGTAAGTTAGTTTGTAATACAAAATGTTCACAGCCGATCTGTTCACACAGGTGAAAGAAAAGCACAAAAGAAGAAAGTCTGAGGATAAGGGAGTTCGCAACAAATAACTTAGCTGATATACGAAGTTATTTGTTGTGAACTCTCTGAAACCTTCCAAATGTTAGTGTAAGAAGAATGGAGAGGCTGTGAGCATTATTTTCTCTAACCATCTTCCTCTGCTACTATGAAGGCACTATTACACGCTATTGCATTTGTGGTCTTGATTTTTACTACACTAAATGCAAACCCACTCACCGATCCCTTCAACACAAAAAA
Source organism: Saprospiraceae bacterium (assembly GCA_020628725.1). GTDB lineage: Bacteria > Bacteroidota > Bacteroidia > Chitinophagales > Saprospiraceae > JAHDEO01. The sequence goes on along the minus strand of JAHDEO010000210.1, from coordinate 3,274 downwards.
AGTCTCATCTCTCACAGAACATAGGAGTTGTTCGCCTCATAGTTTTGTTGGATTGATAAATGATAAAGCACGAAGCGAACACATCAAAATTTCAAATGGTACAGGGGATCCCGTCATGCACGGCACAGAATTAGGCACTGTGACTGTGCAGACGGGAATTTTATCCTCCACAGGTTCGGGATTGGCATTGAGTCTTCCCGGCGATAATGACTACGTTTCTATTCCTAACTCCTCCGAATTACAATTTGGCTCACAAGGTTTTACGATTGAATTTTGGGTAAAGCTGGATTCTATGCCTGATTTTGGCGATATTATTTTGGGTAAATGGAACGCAAGTTATGCCGAAGGTACAAATGAATGGGCATTCGGCGTATCGCACCTCGGAAGCCCATATTTTGTATTGGAGTCCGGTTATAGCCAGACCAATCTGGGCGATTTTTCATTTATAATGGATGTAGGGGAATGGTATCATTTGGCTGTCACCAAGTCTCCCGGTATTATCACCTTTCGAGTCAATGGTTTAGAGATGGCGACCCAATATTCCAATCCTTCCATCAATACTACTACATTACCCATTACTATTGGCAATTCCAATTCCGGCTCAAATGATTCAGATATTACCATAGACGAAATCAAAATTTGGAATCAAGAAATTGCAGAGATAAATCTGCGAAATTGGATGTGCCGCAAAATTACAGGTGACGAACACCCGCAATACAACCGACTGATCAGCTACTATACATTCGATGAAGGTGCCGGACCCGATGTAAATGATAATATTTTCGGCGGTAACTACAATCAAGGTACGCCCGTAAACAATCCGCAATGGGTCACATCCGGTGCGCCTCTTGGCAATGAAAGCATCTCTTTTTACAATCCGCCTGTATTTAGTCAATTGACACCGCTTTCACATCCTGATGGTGATTTTGCCCGACTACAATTGACAGACGGACCACCAAACGGCATCCACCTTTATCGCGTAGATGAAGTTCCCAATACTACTACTCCGCCTGACGGTTACACAGGACTTGACGACCATTATTATGGCGTATTTGTAGTGGATGTAAATAATACTTTCTGGGAATACCAACTCGCCTACGGATACGCAGGCTCGCCATTTGAAAATACAAATGATGCGCGAGTTGCTTTTCGTGAAAATAATGCAGATGAATCGTGGGAAAATGTAAACGGATTTCCCGATGATAATCTCAATACATTCACCGCCTCATCTCGTACCGTAAATGGCGAATACATCCTTGAAGGTGAAAACAGCGGAACAGACTGTTCTACACTTCCTACAAATAATATCACCTTAAGCGGTTCGCCCGATTTATGCGAAGGCGATGCCCTTACACTCTCTGCCGATCCGGGGTACAATTACCTCTGGAGCACCGGCGCAACGACCCAAAGCATAGACGTAGAAACCGCAGGAGATTACACGGTTTCACTGACCGACGATATGGGGTGTTCCAGCATCAGCGACCCCGTAACCGTCACCATAAAAAACTTATTAAATGACTTTCTCATTTCTAGTCAAATCAATTACCTTTTGCAACCGACGGATGTCGCAACGGTAGATTTTACCACCGCCGTTAATGGAACAATTGTCCGCTATAACTGGGACTTTGGAGATGGTAATACTTCTGTCGTTGCGACACCAACCACCACCCACACCTACGCCGATGCCGGTTTTTATACAGTTACATTGACAGTTGAAGACGATGAAGGTTGCCTGCAATCAATTACAAAAAGCAATTACGCCAATGTCTGGTTGGTCTTTCCGAGTACTAATGTTTCTCCCGCAGGCGTGACGCAGAATATCACGGGCGCATCATTCAACGGGGCGTATTCGGGCTGTATCTCCATTCAAAACGGCAACGGTGCAGGCGGTGGCGGTTTTGTCTGTATCACTAGCGATGGCACCAACTGGACACCAGCCGGAACGATTACAACAGGTAGCGACCTTACGAGTATCTACCTTACAAGCGGCGGCACAGGGTATATCACAGGTACAAATGGTTTGATATGTGTCTATAATGGTTCGAGTTGGACACAATTTAATACAGGCACGACCGCACCGTTTTATAATTGTTGGTTTGGCTCTAATAATTACGGCTGGTCAGTCGGCGGCAATGGAACAATATGCGTATACGATGGCACAGGCTGGACACCCACGCCTACGGGCGTTACGAACACATTTTATGGAGTCTGGGGCTATGGAGCAAATACTTGGGCAGTAGGCAGTGGAGGGATCATATGTGTTTACGGTGGTACAAGCTGGGGGATACAGTCTTCCGGTGTCACTGCTCAACTTAATGGCGTTTATTTCGTCAGCAACCTCATTGGTTATGCTTGTGGCGCGGGCGGCACCATACTCGGCACGACCAATGGCGGCGGCACATGGAATATCCTCCAACCCGAAGGCTCGCTCGCATGGAATCTCAACGCAATTTGGGCGATTGATGCCGACAATATCATCGCAGTAGGTGATAATGGCGTGGTGTGCATCAGCAGCGACGGCGGTGCGACTTGGGAATTACAATCTATCGGTACTACGGTTGATTTATTGGATGTAACCGTTGAAAATTGCATCGGTTACTGTAGTGGAGCTGACGGTGTGGTATATCAATTTCCTTTTCCGGGCTGTATTCCTTCCTTGCCAATTGACTTAGTTGATTTTTTGGCAATTGAAAATAATAGAAAAGTATATTTAAAATGGGAAACTGCTACCGAGACGAATAACGATTATTTCGTTGTGGAACGTTCGGACGATGGCGGTTGGTTTGAAGCATTGGGTCGGGTGGACGGTGCAGGTACGACGAGCATCGCTCAAAATTATACCTTCACCGACCACGCTCCCAAATACGGTTTAAATTATTATCGCTTAAAACAAGTGGATACAGATGGCAAATTTACCCACAGTGCCGTCGTTCCCGTTTTAATTGAAACCAAGCCTCGCGAAATCGTTCTCTTTCCTAATCCGGTTACGGAAAAGGCTACCGTTATCTACCATAGCCCCGAAAATACGATACTTAAATTCCTCATTTCGGATGAAGCAGGACGTTGGATAGCTACGCCTACATTCAATGTGCAGCAAGGGCAGAATACGCTCGAATTGGATCTGCGTGATTTGCCACCTGCGGTGTATTTTCTTTCTTTGGAAAATGGAGAGGCTATTCGATTTTTAAAGGAATAAATTCCAAATCCCAAAGACAAACGCACGAAAATAAAAACACCCAAAATCCACCGTCATTCTGAACTGGATTCAGAATCT
>JAHDEO010000209.1:8030-11957 GCA_020628725.1 Saprospiraceae bacterium | reverse complement strand
CATCGCTATTTTCTGTGTCACGTTGTTTTGTTTTTACTGTTTTGAAACCGTAAAACTCACGCTCATGACGCTCGTAGAAGCCGTCTGTGTATTCAAAGGTATTGTACATTTCGTCTGCACCATCACCTTCAAAACCATCATTTACCCTTACGCTGCTCAATGTCCAAATGCTGTTCGGCATTTCGTAAGTGTTTCCTACGCGAGTATAATCCATTGTAAAATCTGCACCGAGGGGGCGGGAGACAGAACGAAGGAGATTTGTACAGATAAATTATCATCTTCATCGGAACTCAAATAATCAGGATAACCATCTCCATTGATGTCTGCCATATTGGTAAGTTGCTTGGTTGCCCCTTGTCCGGCATTACCGTTAGGATTAATACAAATTTTGATACCTGCTACCTTTATTGGGATAACTATGGTAAAGCCCACATTTGCAGATTCTCCCGTTGACGCACCTGAACTAATTGTTTCTAAACCAGCCCATTCAATAGTCTCATCACTAAAACCATTGCCGAGATTTAAGCGTACTTTAACTTTTAAATTGTCTAATAGTGGATCGCCTTCCTGAATCACCTCATCTATAAGTCCGTCGCCATTTACATCTCGTAAAGACTTTTTAACAAGGTTATTGGAACGAGTCAAACCAACACCTAAAGAAACACTCATATTACCAAAACTTACACCAAGCCCTGCACTTTCAGTTGAACTTGCTCCCTCATTAACTGCTACATAGCCCCAAGGTTCGGGAGGCGTAAATGAATAGCCAAGATTTAAAGCAACAGTACTACTATCATTATACACCCTATCAGCCAGCCCATCTCCATTAATATCCATCCACGTAAAGTTCGTATAATCATCTCCATCGCTGACACTCACATTTCCACTAACACCAAGCGAAGATGTTGTTTCTGATTGGGTAGTCGAAGTTTGAACTACAAGATTTTGTTGTGCTACTCCCGTTGAAGATGAGCTTCCTCCTTTAAAGCTTCCCACTTGTGCGAAGGTCTGAGTGGTGGTGGATGAACGTGAATAAGAACCTCCAAGGTTAAAACCACCTGAATGGCTTGTATTAAGTGTATTCCCTTCAAGCATGTGAGACCTAGCCTCTTCTTCAAGTCCACCTCTTGCAGTTGTATAATGGATTTTTTCAAGACCTACTATATCAGGTCTTCTGTCTCCATTCATATCTGCAAAATCAGTTATAGTGACTGATGTTCCGTCACTTTCATTATAACTTACACTATATATCAGCAGACCTCCGCCGAGAGAAAATGAAGTGTTCGTTGATTTTGTTACTCTGTCAATAGCACGTACATTCACTCCTTCTGCAAGTGGGATAACAGGGCTAACGTCATCTAAGCCCATACGAGAACTACTCATGGTATCTGCTTTGATGAAAGTAAGGTTATCATAGCCCATCCAAGCCTGTTCCTGAGCAGATGGGAGTAGCATAATAAAGATACTGTTTGAAGGGTCAAAGCCATCCTCACCATAACCTGCCTGTAATTCATCGGAAGTTTGAGCATTCTGCAAATCCGGTGCATCATCTCCCCCTAATGCCATTAAATCAGTATCCATTTCTAGTTCTTCCTCTATAATGCAAATTGTATCTCTCCCATCATTACTATTGTAAGCAAATTGCCCCCAATTACGATAAAGTGGACCAAACTTAAACTCTTCTGGTACTGTATGTAAACCTGCGTTTACAACAGTTCCATCTATACCTGCTGCTGGGCTTGCTCCAAAAGCTTCTGCTAATTTCCTGTTATCTGTATGATATTCCAAATAGACTTCTTCATTTGCGGTTACCATCGCTGTTATAGGAGGCGATGCAGCTACATTACCATTGTTTACTTCAATAACCTGTGAAGCTAATAGTTTATCCGGGCTTTTTACAGAAAAGGTAATAGTTCCAGTCGCATCTGTGGGAAAGCTTCCCGGCAAATTTGCAACTACGCTTACTGTATTATCAGTTGGTGCTATCCATGACGCAGGCATACTGATTTCGTCTGTGTACATGGTGTATTCAACTACACTATAGAAGTCAACTATCGGCATCCCTGCTGTATCTACCAATATGCTATCAGGATAATTTTCATCATCAGAGTCAGTATAATAGATATGAGGACTCCATGTAATTTCAGGCCAATTCACATTGGTGTTAGAAGCTACCCTGAAACGATAAGTTTCCCCTCTTTGAACGTCAATATTTTCGTACTCGATTTCTATATCTTCCGCAGTAGCATCCCAATTATATGTTAAGGAATCGTATAAAGTTTCAATAGTTGTATTAGTGTTTTCATCATATACTCCTTTGTGAATTTCCAGTCTGACACTATCTGTCGTTACAGACTTATTAAATATACCTGCTATCGTTACCTTACCGTCAAAAGGCATAGTTACTGTTTGCACACCTGACAGTTTAAAATCATCTTCTGCATTAAATTGGTACTTTGACTTCCCGTTTACATCCAATTCGCTTTCAGATTCGCCTACATAGGTAATTACCGGATTCCAGCGTACTTTATCAAAATCTCCATCATGGATAGACTGTAGCCTGAAGAATATCTTTTCTCCTTCTTCAACCATAATACTACTTAATGACATAGGCTGTTGTATATAATTGCTGGTACTGTCTATCGGACCTGTGGATAATAAAGCATTATTGCCATCACAATCTGCTTTTTCAATAATTGCACGAATACCATCGTCCAGTTTGTATTCGGCTCTTCTTTCAGTTGTGTCTCTAATAAGTTGCACAGGTGCATCAATATTGACCATACCTGTGTATGGGGCAATCCAAACCCTGACAACATCATGTAATGGATGTTGTGCCAGCAGTTCAGTTTCTTCATCTGGATCTGTCATTACGACAGAAGCATCAATAGAACCTGTTTCATCAATAGGCGATGGAGTGTCAAGGCTTGATTGTGTAAAAGTAGGATTACCGTTCCCGTTAAGATGGTTATACCAGACTTGCCCATTCACAATAATGTCAGTAAGTTGGTCACCATTAACATCTGTAAAATATACTTTGGTTACAGAGGTTGTCTTACTTAAATTTAAACCTGCAAAGAATGATGCAGGAGCTACTGCGCCATTTTGCTGAAAACCTCCTCCGAATGTTCGGCTTTTTTCCTTGTAGAATCTACTAACTCCGTGTATCTCAAGAGTATCACCAAAACTATTATCACCTTCGCCTAAGTTTGGACGAAACAGGAGTTTATCTCCTTTTTTGAAAACTTTATCTGCCAGTCCATCACCGTTAATATCTACAAGTGATAACATGCCTTTACTGTTAGATAAAGAAAAATTAAAATCTCCACCAATAGTTAGACTTTTTCCCGCAGCATTCCCATCGTCAGGTCCTATTGTAATTGCTGCACCTGCACCAAAGCTTGTTGATTTAGTGCCATTTAAAGCGGAGGATTTGTCATCAAAGCCATTAAAAGGATTAATGAAATCGCCTTGAATACCATCTGATTGTGGTGTCCATTCATCGGAATCACCCAAGGCAGTATAACGCAATCCGTTGTTTTCAATTTCTTCATTTATCACTTCATCATAATACTCAAACTTATGCCCGACAAAAGGAGCATCAGCAGCATCATATTCAGTAATACTGTCTAATAAAGTTTTATAAAACTCTCCTTCCTTATAGTGTAATTCATAACTTCGAATATTCACATCATCCAATTGAACTTCTATCTCCCTTAGTAAATCCGCAGTAACCCTTTTAAAAGCTAATCTTCCACTTATCTGGACATCTACCCGTCTATCTTCTCCCAACTCACGGTCACGATTAAAGACTACACTATAACGTCCCTCTGAACTACCATGACCTGTATAAGTAATTTTTTCACAGTATAAATTTCGCCCTTCAAGTCCACCTTCAACACCGGGATCATCTACTTTCAAATGTTC
>JAHDEO010000209.1:0-8020 GCA_020628725.1 Saprospiraceae bacterium | reverse complement strand
TATCATTCAAGTCGCGTGTTTCCACTAATGCCCAATAAGCAATATTACCTGCTTCATCACGAAGAATATTATTTTCATTAAAATCAGCTCCTTCTTCAACCTTGCCATAAAAATATTGGGTTCCACTCTTATCGGTCACTATCCAATAGTAATTATTCGGCGCATCTCCCATACGCATAATCTTATTAAAAGCTCCTTCCACACGAGGATAAAATTGCTTATCAGTTTCCCGTGCTACTAACTCATCCCTGTGTGCTACAGGCCAAAGCATCTGCCCCATCATCGTATAAGTCTCAGTTTCCAGACTATCACTATAGCGAGGCACTCCCCAGCGCGTCTCAATTGTAATGGCAGGCACACTTAAATCCCAACCGAGTCCGAGCCAACCATTGCCACCACCGCTATTGTATTGAATACCAAGCGAAGGCTGCATACCTTGTCGTCCGGCGGGGATATTGATTGGGTAAGAGAGGTTGGCAGTACCCATGTTGTTCGCAGAAGGAGGTTGTATTTCGTTGATAGCCGCGGAGGGGTTTGCAGCTTTGATGTCTTTGATTGAGGTAGGCGTGTAGGCATTCGTTTCAGGTGATTCGGGAACTTGGATGATACCGTTAATATAATCCGTAAAATGTGTGGTGCGCGAAAAGACGCGCCCTGTTTTGGCATCTGCCGAATCGCGCGGTATCGGCACCCAATTGTGGGTGATTTCATCGAAATAAAAAGTCTGTACGTCATCTTCAGTGTAGCCATTAGGGATTTTGGATTTATCGTATTTCAAGGTGAGTTCGACAGGTACTTTGAACTGTGTGCCATGTGGCAACATTCGGTAAGCATCGTGGTACGCCGTCACGTTCACCATACCCGGATTCAAGGCGGGAATATCGACGGTACGCAAGGCGGTAATGGAGATAAGTTCCGCTTTTTCCAAAGCATTTGCAGGAACATTTAAGGTCGCACTTTGCAAGTGGATTTGTTGAGCGGTTTTTGTCGAAAATAGTTTTTCTGTATAATTTATTTTTTTATTTAAATTTCTACTAAAATCCAAATCTTCCGCTTGGTCAAAACGGACGGTTTCGTACTTCACTTCGCCTGAAGGATAAGCTACCTCAACTTCTACCGACCACTTTTTTTCTTGCTTTTGAAACCACCATTTACGCTGCGTTTCGGGTTTATTGACCAATATTTCAAATTCACCATCCACTACTACAACTTCCTCACCGTCAATACATACGCTTACTGTAGCTTCGTCTTCTGTCTGAACAATCCCCTTCACATAGGCTTGATTTTTATAATAAACGCCATCTGCATTTTGAATGATAAAATCAGGGGCTTGTTCGGTTTCAATCTCCACAACACGCAAGCCGAGATTGCGTACCCGATAGCTGTACGATGCGCCTTTGGGTATGGCAAATCGAATGACATTATCGCCGCGTTTCAACCAATCGGTGCGGATAAGTTCTCTTTGTGTCACCCATTTTTCATTGGTTTGCACCAAATAACCACCTGTCGAAAGTTGGTCATTGATACTGCGTGATACTGCGGTGTGGTCTTGCACACCGTAGAGTTCGTACTCCAACCAAATCTGTTTGCAATTGTCCGGTATTTCATCTAAAGCGACATGAAAAACATTGTCGGCAGGATTATCAACAGGCTTATCTTTGGTCGTTCCGATAAGTCCTTCTTTATTGCCGGAAGGATAGAAATCCGGCTCAGGTTCGATGACAGGTGTGATAATTTCACAACCGTTTTCGTCTAATACAGGGGCATTTGAAAATACAACATTGGTATAAATAAAACTTGCGATAAGGCAAGTGAGGATAGTATTAAAGGTTCTCATGATTCGTTTGTTTTAAAAGAAGTACAGGCGATTTTAATCGCCATGTGTAGCACAATTTTTATTTATAAAAAATTGTACATAAATATATTACACAATAAATTTCGTTGGACTTGGCGATTGAAATCGCCAGTACGGTTATTCAATAACAATCAGCTTTTTCACACCTCTGGCATCGCTTGTTTTGATGAAAATTTCATAGACACCCGCCGCAATTATTCTGTTAAAATTGAACAAAAAGCGGGTATTATTTTCAGCAAATTGTGTAGCGACTTGTTTGCCTTGTGCATCAAAAATAGTGGCAGTCACATCGTCGGGTTCATCAAGTGTAATGCTGACGTTGAAATCTTCGTTGGCAGGATTCGGATAGACGGCAAAATCTATGGTAGGTACGTCTTCGGGCTTGGGTCCGCGAGCAAAGGTGAAGGCATCTTTACCAGAGCCATCGGTGTCCCACTGAATATTGTCGAAAAAGGCGTAACCTTCGGGCGAGATTTGACTGCTCATTTGATAGTAATCGAGGTCGTCCGAATTAAAATTGCCTGTGCCGCTACGGTCTATGATGAGCCAAGGATATGTACCTTCGGGATAATCTAAGTGTTGGGTATTTAGTCGAACTTCTGTAGGTGTTTCTTTTGTAGTATTTCCCGTAATATCCATCAACCATTGACGATGTAAAATATCGTAAGCAACGTTATCGTCATTCTGAATAGTGGTAAATGTAAGTGACTGATTATCATCACCCCACATCAAAAAACTACCATCATTGAGTGTAGAAACATTGGTGGCGTTGGTTGGCGAAATTTTACCGATACCGATAGTCACTAAGTTGGTATTGTCGGCGGTGCTGTGCGATTGTTTTTGGTATAATTTAAAATCATCGTCGCGCCCGACACCCGCCACACGATTGTAGTAATGCGCATTATTGAGTGCGCTCCAAACGGTGTGATTTTGTGAATTTTTATAATCAAAAAAAGATAACGTAATACCATATTTGATTGCGAGATAAGATTCAATTTGAAGTCGCTCGTCAGTTTCCAGAGCGCGTTCAAAAATAAGGTATTCGGGCATCAATCCTTTGAATGGCGGGAGGTCGTCGGTTTCGCCGCCAAGCATAAGATAAGCCTCGCCGGAAGGTTGTATGTCATCCTCCCATTTTTGCACTATCGAATTGACAACGGGTATATTTTGTCCGCGATTATAATTCATCAAACCACCGGGTCCGGCAACTTGCTGTGTGGTCAGGCTGATGTTTCGGTTGCTGTTGGAAGTCCAAATAGCGGTTTCGTCAGTCACGTCGGTCAGGAATACAGAGAAAAAGGTAAGTTCGTTGGTCACATCTGCGTTGTAGGCAATTTTGAGTTGGTCATTTTCGCCGTCGAAAAGTGGTGCAGGGTGAAAATTAATCATTCCGACTGTAGGCATTTTATCAATTTCGGAAATCGCATCTACACCTGCGGTACCCGACCAACGAAGCGATACAGTTGAATAGTCTTTGAGCCATACATCTTGGGCATGGAGTGAAATGGTTGTGAAAAGTACGATAAATAGTAGGTTCGTTTTTTTCATGATAAATGGTTTAAGTAGGTACACAGAAAAGCCCTTGTTTTAACATAAACAAGAGAGTGGATACAAAAAAAGAAATGAGTGGGAGCATTGGGGCAAAAGAATCTGTTTAAGTTTATTCTTTTGAGTAATTATTTAACTTGTATTTAATTTTGTTGTTTTAGTTAATTGATAAATAATGTGTTAAGTGCCACAATATTAAGCAAATAAAATCATGTCACCAAATTTTGACATGAAAAAATGTATAAATTGTAGATTTTTTATAATAACACACAGGCTTTAAGGTATAAGTCACAGCTTGTTATTTTGTGGCAATTCTATAGATATTTCTCCCTTCGTCCTTACTGGAAACCCATAAACCTCATTCACATACCTAAAAGCCCCTTCTCCTTTAGCCTTGACAAACTCCACATGCCGAGCCAACCGCTGCCGAATCACCTCATCAATAAAACCCTCCTTATCAAAAAGCGTTTGAGTAATCGTATCAGCAAGCCCCTCATCAATCTCAAAGCCAACCGAATCACGCCCCGCCGCCATAGCCGCAAGCGAAGTCGTACCCGTACCAACGAATGGGTCTAAAACAGTGTCACCCTGCACAGAAAACATATTGATAAGCCGATACGGAATTTTAAATGGAAATGCTCCGCTTCTTTGTCGGGTTTTCTTGTTGGTGAGTTTTTGTGAAGTGCCTTTGATGTTCCAAATGTCGGTAAACCATTGATTTCGTTCCTCCCAAAAATAAGCACTGCGTTTTCGGTTCGCTTTTTCGGAAGGCTTGAAGGTGCGTTTATTCCCTTTTCTGAATACCAAAATAAATTCATGTCCGAGCGTCACATAAGCATTTGGTGGTAACATACCCGAACCCATAAATTTATTCGGTGCATTGGTCGGTTTCTGCCAGATGATGTGTGGTAGGCATTGAAAACCAGCCTTCACAAAACTCTGAATCACTCTCGCATGATTTGGATACAACGCAAAATTTCCATTCAGCGTTCGCGTAGCATCGCCGATATTGATACAAGCAATACCGCCTTTTTTTAGCACCCGATAACAAGCCTTCCAAGTCTTATCTAATTCCTTGTGCATCAATCCAAAAGCTGCCATTCCTTCGCTGTTTTCGAGTGCTTTTTGAATTGCCGGATTTTGTTCTCCCATAATGTCATCCCACATTTCAATCATCGGGTAAGGTGGTGAGGTGACGATTAAATCTATGGATTCATCTTCGATATATTGTAAGTCCTTTGCTGCCTCAAAATGAATTTTGTGTGAGGTCATAAGCGGAAAGAATCAACTTACTTGTCCTTCTACCTCTCGCCAATATTGATACCCCTTTGTGTCTAAAATAACCACTTCATTCCCTGCCATTCTGATAATTCCCTTTTGCGCCATTAACTGTCGAAAACCACCCGCCATTTCCATTTCTTTTTGAAATTTGTGTAGTGTTATTTTTGTAATATTTTCTTTTGTAAAGGGTAAAATATTCCCATTTTGAGGGACGTTTTTTACACTGTTTTTGGGTACATTTTGCTCATTCGGACAGGCGAATGCGTAAAATTTTCTGCCTTTTCCACTGCACTCTACTTCGATTCCACAGGCATCATAAACACGCACCAGTTTACGCCTGATGAGCGAGGCAATCGCAGTAGAAACCGCCTTGCGCGACAAGCCGGTTTTATGCTGAAATTGCGACTGACTAATCCAGTCAGACTGTTTCCTTTTTTTCGGAAAACGAGGGTCTATCCAACCATAAGTTTGTCGGATGATGATGAGCAATATTTTGAGTTCTGCGGGTTTGAGGGTTGGTAAAATACTGTCAAACAGGCAGTTGGGTACGGGAGTGCTGTTGGTCATACCAAAAGAACGCACCCGCATTATCGATAATGGGTTAGCGTTTGATTGTCAATTAATTGATTTCAGAAAGTTCCTCTTCACGAGGTTCAAAAATGAAGAAATCGGTATCTGGTTGCTGATAAAGTTGAAGGTACTTTTTGCCATACGGCGTGACTTTGATAACCCCGGCTTTGAGCCAAATATCCTTATTTTCACCGTCTATTTCGACAGATTTTTTCGTACAGACATCCCAAAAAATTGATGCGGACATATTTCTATAATTCGGTTATTTTATTAATGATGATACTTACCGTTCATTCCATTCGATTACACTTGTCGCAAAACTATGATTTGTTTTCGGACATACCTGTCTGACAAAACTGATTGTACGACACCCTTACTAAGGGTTTTATCGCCCACTATCGGGCGATGTTCCCTTTCAAAAGTATTTCAGTGGCTTAATTGATAACTTGTAAAATGAGCCTTAGTCCTCTGAAATCGAATGAAATAAATGTATTGAAAAGTATCTATTTGGATTATAACCCAAAAGCCTCGCAAAATGCAAATTATCCGAAAAATACACTTCAAAAAATCATCCACAAAAAAAGACCTGCTGCATTAAAACAAGCCTTTTTGTTTTAATTCGTACACCTACGAAGTCATATATTTACTTGCAATTGATACGTATTTTTCTTGATTCAATTGCATATAATGGAAAGAAGATTGCGGACTCACATGGCGCAAAATCGCCTGTACATCCCGCACATTTGCGCCACTGTCGAGCATGTAATGTGCCTTTCCGTGCCGGAAACTGTGCGGCGTGATGTGCTTGTCCAACATCGCCTCTTCACCAATGGATTTTATCCACCGTTGAATGGTGCGTGTACTTATTCGGTTGCTATCTTTTTTATTTGGAACAATCAATAATCGGTCTGAATCAACGCTTTTTGATAGGCGAATTGCCAGATATTTTGTAAGCAATTTGTCCGTTTTTTCGCCCCAAACCACCAGATTATAACGCATACTTTTTCGCGTTCTGACCTTGGCGGTTCTGTATTTTCCCTTTGCTTTATCCTGAATATCAGCGATTTGCAATTCACACAACTCAGACACACGCATTCCGGTATCCCACAACAAGTGCAGTACCAATTTCTTGGTCAAATCTTCAAAAATACGCTCATCCAATACATCCGACATATCCTCCAAATCCGATTTTGACACTACCATTTTGTCCGCAGCGATGAATCGCACGGGAATGATTTCTTTCGGATTTAAAGTGGTCACTCCCCTGCCTCGCCAAAACTCAAAAAAGTTCTTCAAGATACGGGCAGAATAGGCAATCGTATTGAGCGAATAACCCTCCGACTTTTCCATTCGACGATGATACTGTACAATGTCGTCGCCGGAAATTTCCAATAAACTTCCGGTCAGACCTGCGAATTGGGCAAAGTGCATCAAACGCACCTTATAACGTTCACTTGCGATAAGGGTGTGGGTAGATTTCCAATCCAAATAAATCTCTATTGCTTTATCAATTTGCATAAACATAAAGGACCCGCCAAAGCAATCAGCGGGTCTTTTATGTAGTCCAAATATCGGAAAAACCGACGTGCTTCTGCACTACATTTCTGACCTCGTTGTTGCTTTAATTCTATCGAGAATGAACCCGCGTTTTACTGCGAGTCAACGAGTCTATTTATATCAATTAAGCCACTTAAAACTCATAATAACTCGACCGATGAAATAATACAAGACCTTGACAAAAAAGCAAATACATATTGTGAAATTGGATTAAATCGTAAAAGACCTCGCTTCCCTTTCCTTTTCCGTTGAAATGGGTTACACTTCGCTTAACTAAGGTTTTTGGATAGATTTTATCGGAATTTTCAATGGATTTCATATAGATTATTTAGGTAGTTCATTGACAAATAAGCCTGAAAAATATACCTATTCTCGCCTGACTTCACTTCTCATTTTTTCAAATCAAAAATTACATAAAATACTTTACACATGGATTATGAAAAACTCTACGACGTAGCAGAGGTGGAGCTATGGTACAAAGCCAATCGTCCGCCTGAAAACGCCCCAAGAGTCCAATCATCAGCAGATGCTTACAAGCTCTTTTTGCGAGTTTGGGATGATAAAACGCTTGATTTTTCGGAAGAATTTAAGGTCATCTATCTCAACCGACGAGGACGTGTTCTTGGTGTAGCTTCCATTTCAAAAGGTGGTTATTCCAGCACCGTTGTTGACCCAAAAGTGGTTTTTGCGGGAGCGTTAAAGGCTCGCGCATCAGCGATTATTTTGGGACATAATCATCCATCGGGCGCACTTTCGCCAAGCGAATTGGATAAGGAACTCACCAAGCAATTAGCCAAAGGCGGCAAGTTTTTGAACCTGCCGATTCAAGACCACATCATTGTGACACGTAATGCTTACTATTCTTTTGCAGATGAATTACTACTCTGATTGACAATGACTTACAACAATATTTGTTAACAAAATTATCGTAAAAAATGGCAACAGAAACGACTACCAAGCCACCCAAAATTGACATGTATCAAAAGCTCACTGACCGAATTATCGCGCACCTTGAAACGGGTACTCCGCCTTGGCGTTGCACTTGGAGCAGATACGGGATGCCACGTAATTATGCCAGCATGAACAAGTACAAGGGCATCAACGCGCTGCTACTCGCACTCGCTCCCTTCCCGATCCCGTACTTCCTGACGATGAAGCAAGCAAATGATTTGGGGGGCAAGGTCAAAAAAGGTTCAAAAGCCGAACAAG
>JAHDEO010000208.1 GCA_020628725.1 Saprospiraceae bacterium | reverse complement strand
GACATTTATCTATCGTTTTATAACGAATTAGTGCGTTACGATTTACGGGCATAATTGAGTGAAATTCCAAATTCCAAAAAACAAATTCCAATAGAAATATCGCGTAAAGATACGTTGGAATTTGGGATTTGTCCACGATAATTATCGGGATTGGAATTTACCATGTTCGTTGCATTGGATGCGCTTCCGTATTAAAAATCGTATTTTTAAAATCCAATTTCTTCTGGTCGCTGAATAGCAGATAAGCATATTTTAAAGTTTCCGCTAAGAAAAAACTTTGCATATCGTCTTTCTGTTCCATTGTTCGCACATCTTTGATTTCAGCATATCCTGCATCTGTTTTGCAATGCTCTACGATGCTTTCAAACATCGTTTTGCCCATATCAAAATATTTCTTGTCTCCTGTGTGATGAAATAAATATGCCGCCGATTCGATATTTTCAGGTCGAAGATAATAAGGTCCCGCAAGTATTTCGCCTTTGGAATAGTCGTATTGTTCGGGTTCGATTTTGTGGTCTGTCCACATTTTGAAGCATGATTCTTGGATTTGTTTTGCCGTTTCCACATCGCCACCTAGTGCGAGCATTGCAGGCATAAACGCATCTAAAGCCCCAAATTGGGTGCGGATTCTTTCGCCTGTATCCATATTCGCGTGACTATACCACCAACCGTCCGGCGTTTTGTCGAGTAAATATTTGTTGACGGCAGCAATGCCTACATCATATTTTTCTCTATATTTTTCATCATCAAAAAGAATCGCCATTTTTATCAAATACTCATAATACGAATCAATCATCCCGCTAATATGACTATCAGTATTTTCCCAAGTTCCTTTTTTTACGTCGATAATCGTTCCGACTAAATTAGTTTTAGGGTTGCGTTTGTTGTATAAAACTTCAATGGCGCGGTCTGCTTTTTCACGGTATTTCGGGTTGCCTGTGAGTTGACTCAACATCGCAAATTCCAATTGTAGTGTACCGATTTCTGCGGGATTATTATTGTGGTCGCGGGTCACGCCTGTTTTGAGATTGACCATTCGATAAGGCATTCCGGTGGGTGTATCGAAGGCAGGTAACAAGCGGTCGCCCAAGTCTTTTGCCAATTCCAAAAATTTCGGGTCACCGTCCATCTGATAAGCACTAATCAGCCCGCCCAGTATGCGTATCACGATCTCAAATACCTGTACTTCCATATCGTGGTCGAAAGACAAATCTTTCAAAATCAACTCTTTACACTCCTTCGCTTCGTCATTCAAATCCATCAACAACATGGTATCAAAGGCATCCACAGGCGTCATCACTAAGGAATGAGCGTACCAATTCCTGCCTTTCTTCGAAAGCGGTTTTAAATCGTCCATGCCCCAAGCATATTTTTTGTAGCCGTTCCATGCGTGTAGAAATTCGGCTTTTACCTTGTCCGCCATTGCTTGTTTTTCTTTCGTGAAATCGTTGGTGGGCGTGGTATTTGGTTTTTCTTGTGTGGTGTTTTTGCAAGAAATAAAAAAAGTGAATAATAAAAGTAGTGTAAATCTTAATCGCATGATTGATTTTTGTTTTGAAAAGCTCTTACTTATTTATTGTTCTGTTCCCTTCTTTCGTTCAGCAATTCATTTATGATTTGATTCGCTTTTTCGTCGTTTGCAAATTTCTTTTGCCAATAACTTTTTCCTTCGTTCCAATTGTCTTCAAAATCATCCCATTGAGTTATTCTCGCCCTAAATTCGTATTTCAAAAACTCATAACGAGTATTAGGATTATTGTATAATTGTTCTTTACTCTTATCTTCCAATGAAAAAACATAATCTAAGTATTGATCAAAAGCCTTGAAATAAAGGTCTTTCAATTCATCGGCAGGTTTTTTAAGAGATTGAATATTCGCTAAAACAAAATATACTTTATCTTCCTCCCTGCACTTGGAATTTATGAGTTCCCAGAGCTTTAGCTCTTCTTCATATTTCCAAGAATAGGTATAAATTGAGTTATAATATCCTGCTAAAATAGCCTCTCTCAATATCTGGATTGTATCTTTTTCTAAATTCTCTTCTTCATTAATTCTTTCATGAAACTTTTCGCACTCTCTGTGTGAAACACAAAACTCCAATATAGATTTCGCTTGTTTACTTAAGGAATTAATCTTTGATTCATATTGATTCAGGTGATAAGGAAAATTCATGTTTTCTCTATTGATAAAACGATAACTTATTTTTCATTATTTAGGCTTATTTCCCATCTCAATTTCCAACATCCCACCACTCATCACATCATCATGGGTAATATAAAATCGCTCATCCGCTTCACCATTCCATTTGACGGATTGAATGTATTTATTCTCCTTTGAAACATTATTCGCAATAAGCGTAAACGTCTTCCCCTCTCCTACTGGAATTTCCACTTTCTCAAATAAAGGACTACCAAGCTGATAAATCCCATCCGCCGGATTAAAGGGATAAAAACCCATCGCACTAAACACGTACCAAGCCGACATTTGCCCACAATCCTCATTTCCACATAATCCCGTTGGACCGGAATTGTATTGAGTGTCTATTATTTTTCGGACAATAGATTGTGTTTTGTGTGGTTTTTTAGCAAAATTATAAAAATAAGCAATGTGGTGACTCGGCTCATTGCCATGCGCGTATTGACCAATTAGGCCCGAAATATCTACCGAAGCATTATCTCCTTTAATGGTCGAATCTACTATGAAAAGCGAGTCTAATTTTTCGACAAAATTTTCTGCGCCACCGTATAATTGTATCAATTCATTCGGTGCATGAGGCGTAAACCACGAGTGCTGCCAGGCATTACCCTCCGTATATTCGGCTACCGCAAAATCGTGGCTCGAATACTGCGGGTCGAAGGGCGTTTTCCAAGTTTTATCCGCGAGTTTTGCTCGCATAAATCCCGTCGAAGCATCGAATAAGGGTTCGTAACTTTTCGCTCGTTTTGAAAATTCTTCGTAGTCTGCCGTCTTGCCCATTGCCTTTGCCATTTGCGCGATACACCAATCGTCGTAGGCATATTCGAGGGTGCGGGTGACGGATTGCCCTGCTTTGTCGTGGGGAATGTAGCCGTATTCGCGGTAAAAATCGGTGGCGCGAATATCCTGCATCGCACTTTTTTTCATCGCTTCAAACGCCTTTTCGACATCATAATCGCGATAGCCTTTCAAGTAAGCATCCGCGATGACGGGAATGGCGTGATAGCCCGTCATCGTATTGGTTTCATTTGCCAATAAATCCCAAACGGGCAGCAAACCATACTCATCATAATGCGCCAACATGGACTGTATAAAGTCATTAATTTTATCTTTTTGAGTAATGGTATAAAGCGGATGCGCCGCACGAAAAGTATCCCAAAGTGAAAACAATCCATAGCGCGTATAGCCTTCAGCTTGTTGAATTTCACCGCCTGCGCCTTTGTAATTTCCATTGGCATCGGCGAGCAAAACAGGCGCGAGACAGGTACGGTATAATGAGGTGTAAAAAATGGTTTTCAGGTCTTCGTCGGGCGTTGTTATCTTGATTTTTGCGAGTTCTTTTTCCCATTTTTTATCAGCCGCGTTTTTTACTTTTTCAAAATCCCAATCGGGTATTTCCTGCAAAGCAGCTATCGCTCCGGCTTCATCTGCGGTGGAGATGCCGACCTTGATTTTCAGGTTTTCTATTGCGCCAAAATTGATTTGAGTACGTAGTTTTTCTCCCTTGTAATTGCCTGAATTAGAGGAGAGAGAAATGCCGTCGGCGGTTTCGTGAGAGGCGATAGGTTCAGAAAATTGCGCCGCAAAATGCACCCGTTGGTCTTTCGCCCAACCTGTGGAATAACGATAGCCTGTGATTAGGTTTTTTTCAGCATAAAAATTAATCTGCGTATCAGTTGGTTTATCCCAATTTAATGCAAAACCTAAATCCAGTAATATGGTCGCATCTTTTCCTTTCGGAAAATCATATTGGTGAAAACCCACACGCTCCGTAGCGGTGAGTTGTGCCTTGATTCCATTATCCAATTTGACCTGATAAAATCCCGGTGAGGCGGTTTCGTTTTCATGCGAAAATTTGGCGGCGTACACGTTTTGTTTCGGGTTGATTTCTTTTGAAAAATCAATATCCGCTTGCGTCGGCATCATCGAAATATCATACAAATCCCCAATCCCCGTACCACTCAAATGCAAATGACTGAAACCGACTATCGTATCAGATTCCCAATTATAACCCGAACACCAATCCCAACCCGCCGTACCATTATCAGGACTCAATTGCACCATTCCGAAAGGTACAGTCGCCCCCGGATAGACATGTCCGTGATTGGCGGTTCCCATGAATGGATTGACGTATTTTGTGAGGGAAAGCGGTGATGTAGTTGGTGTATTTATGAGTGCGGTTGCGGTTTTTGTTATTTTATTTTGACAACAAAAAACAAATACCATCAACAATAGAATAGTTGTGATTCGAAAGGAGAGTTTCATTATTTTTAATTGTGATGATTGAGAATTGTATGATTGCGAGATTGCATAATTGCAAAACATGTAATACACCATTTCACAATCATACAATCTCTCAATCTTCACATTATTTATCCCACCAAACAGGTACGGTCATTTGGTTGGAAAAATCCGTACTCATCCCTTGTCGGGCAAGTGCCGCGTCAAGGTTTGGATTCAGACCGATTTCGCTTTCGGGATACATCATGCGGGAGGGGATTTGACCGCCTGTGGCATTGCCCGGATAGTTGATCGGTGTGAGGCTCGGGTAGCCCGTTCTTCGCCAATTAGCGAAGGTTTCGTACTCATTGAGGAAGGTAGCAGCCCAGTATTGCCAGCCGATTTGCTCGAAGGAATCCGCATAAGGATTAGCTGCGAGATAGTCATCTACCGTAACGTCATCTACGGCTAGTGATGCGTCATAAACCGACCATTGTTGCATAGCAGCGCGAACGCCGTTGTTGTAGTGCTCGGCTGCATCACCTGTCGCCCAGCCGCGCTTGATAGCTTCTGCTAATAATAGCTGCGTTTCGGCGTAAGTTTGGAAAAACATGGGAGAAGAAACCTGAACAATCATTGGATTAAATGAACTGAAATCATCTGCTGATGTACCTGTCGGGTTGTCTTGAATGGTCGTTTCGTCCAAGCCATTGGGTAAGCCATTGTGGTCGCCGCCATTGACGGGGAGAACACCGAAAATATTCAAGCGCGGGTCGCCCATACTTGACATCCAATCGACTAATGTACTGCTCAATCTTGGACAGTCATCACCAAAACCGTTGGATTTATCGAGTACTTCGCCGATGCCGTTCATGTTGATACCTTCGGGTCCGTTGGTGTGTTGGATGTAGGCGATGTCGTCATTGCTTTCCATAACGCCTCCGGCTGCGGCTTTGGCTGTCCATGCTTGGGCGGTAGCAGCATCCGCTTCTGACAAACGCATCGCCAAGCGCAACATCATCGAGTATCCAAATTTTCTCCATTTATCTACATCACCCGCATAAATCAAGTCTGCACCACCGAAGCCCATACCGCTACCGAGTAAGCCAATTCCCGCTTCCAATTCTGCCAACATATCCATATATATGGTTTCTTGGGCGTCGTATTCAGGAAAGTCGATGCCTTCCAAAAAGCCTTTTCCGGCTTGGAAATACGGTACATCGCCATACATGTCCGTAAGACGATGGAAGATGACCACACGCCAGATTTTCGCCATACCGAGCATGGTTTGGTCTGCGCCGTCTGTAGTTTCCAATGTATTGATAAGGTCTTGCACATCTTTCACTTGCTCTGTATATGCACGGTCAAAAAGCGAAGACGAATAACCGCCATTATAGCTGTATTTATCGCCCGTCCAATAACCACAGGTAGAGGCAAAATGCTGCATCATCATGGAAGAATAAATGAGATTGGCACGCCAATTTTCATATCTTCCACCCGATGTACGCAATTGCACCCAAGTGAATTGAAATTTAGGGTCAATTTCGTTGGCGGCAGTCGGATTGACATTGAGGTCTTCAAAGCCATTGTCGCATGATGTATTGAACATAAGACATGCCGCTATGATTAAGATGAATTTTATATATTTCATTGTTTATATTTTTGAGATTGTTTGATTGTGAGATTATTTTGATTGTAATTCAGTGTGAACATGAAGTATTTTTATTAGTAATTTGTAAAATAATAACTAACAATTTTTTAGAAGAATACTCTTGGTTGTCAAACCTATAAGGTTTTTGAAACCCTTATAGGTTTCAGAGTCGAAACCCAATTTAATTAACCAAGTAATACGCGGAGCAAGCCGGATACCGTCATTCCTCGGTACAAGGGCATTACGCTACGTTTTACAATCAAACAATTTAACAATCATACAATCATATCATTTAAAATTTAACGCCAAGATTCAATTGAATAGAACGAGTTTGCGGTACACCAAACATCTCCAAACCTTGCCCATTACCTACGGTGTAGGTGGATTCGGGGTCGATATTTTCCACGCTACTCGAAATCAACCATAAATTTCTGCCTGCCAATCCGATATTGATGGATTCAAACGGCAAATTAGGCATTAAAGCTTTTCGTAAATTATAACTCAAAACCAACTCTCTCAACTTGACGAAATCCGCTTTTTCAACAAATTCTTCCGAAATATTGAAGGCGATACTTTGATAGTAATCTTCCACATTTTCTGCGGTAACTTCGCCAATACCGGTGTCTCTTCCTTCTAATGTATTTTTGTGCAATCCTCTGAAATATCCGTAAGCATTTGTTGCTGCATAGATATAACCGCCGGATTTGGAATCAATCAAGAAACTAAATGATAAATCTTTGTAAGACAATGTATTGTTGATACCAATTGAAGTCGGATGTACGCCTGTACCGAGTGGCATAAGCTCGCCTCTTATCGGAAGTCCATCACCATCCAATGCGATATTACCGGCTGCATCTCGCTCATACACGAAGCCCATAATTTGGCTGTATGGCAAACCTTCGATGTGTTCGATATAAGCATTGCGGGTACGGCTTTCTTCTACTCGGATGTTTTCATCATCATCTTCATCCGTCAACAGACTGACGACCTTATTCCTGTTATTGGCAAAATTGAAAGAAACATCCCAACGGAAATCAGAGGTCTTGACCGGACTACCATAAAGAAGTAATTCGATACCTACATTTTCCATTTTACCGATATTGACCACCTTAGAACCAAAGCCCGAAGTCGGAGAAACAGCGGCACTTAAAATATCATTAGTAGTTTGTCTATTATAAAAAGCAAGGTCTGCACCGAGTCGGTTTTGGAATAATCTGAAATCAAGTCCAATCTCAAATTCAGAAGAAGTTAACGGACTCAAATCAAGTGGTGGAATAGAGCCATTGTTGACACCACCTAGGGGATTACCCTCGTGTCCTTGACCAAAAATTCCATAATTTAATCCCAAAAGGAAAGGTTCTTCTGCAGCACCTACACCACCAACTTCTCCGTAAGATACACGGAACTTCGCATAATCAATTTGAGTAGGTAATTTCAACAAATCAGAAAGAACAACACTCGCGCCTGCCGAGTAGTAAACTTCACTATTGTCAGAAGTTCCATCTAGATTAGTGAGCGTAGAAAACCAGTCTTTACGCACTGTTCCAGATAGATAGATAGCTCTGTTAACAGCAACTTCAGCCGAGGCAAATACAGAGTTTACCGCGAATGGTCTTGGTATATAAATCGTACTTCGGTTAGCTGCGTTATTGAGCGTGTGGAGGAAAGGAACACTAAAGTTACTACCTGAACCTCCTAGAGTTTCTCGCATATTTTTCAACTGATTGCCACCAACAAAAATATTCAAACCAATTGCATTTGTAAGTTCTTTATCGTATTCTAAAAGCAATTCATTATTCAATTCTTGAAATTCCGTGCCTTGCTCATCCATACCACCGAAGGCACTGAAAGCCGTTCCGTATGGTGTCAAGTTGGTACGTCGGGCATTATAACGGTCAAGTGCTACACGACCACGCGCATACAAGCCGTCCACGATTTCATAGCGCAATTGAATATTTCCAATCATTCTGTTTTTTCTGGAATCCGCTTGGAATTGATATGTACCCCACCAAGGATTTGTAACAAATACATTATCATTGAATTGCAATTCAAAACCTTCTTCATTTGCACCAAGTTTGTCAGAGTCGCCTTTCAAATCGTCGATATTGATAGAGGGCGGAAGCGACCACGCAGTATAATTTGAATTACCCGGAGAATCGGAAAGTCGTGGGCGGTTTTGGACATTTTCATTGACATAAGTGACACCTATGCTACCCGTCAATTTTTCGCCAAATTGCGCATTAGTTTTTGTGGTAAATGTGTATCTGTCTAAGCCCGAATTCGGAACTACATCTTCATTATTGAGTGCTGAGCCAGAAAAACGGAAGTTGTATTTATCGCTTCCACCTGTCAAGGCAAGTGTGTTGGAAAAGGTCGCTCCACTTCTGTAAAAACGACTCAGATTGTCGCCTACTGCCGAATACGCACGGCTTTCTCCATCGAATTGAATGACTTGGCTTCCGTCCAATTGACTACCCCAAGCATACAAGCCATTTTGCATGGCTTCCTCTTGCGTAGTTGGCGCAACACCTCTTCTGCCATGTCCGTATTCTTCTTGAAAATCTAAGAGATTGATAATGTTTTCCGAGCGTACCTGTGTATTAAATTCCACGCCGACACCTTTGCGGTTTTTACCTGATTTAGTAGTAATCAGAATAACGCCATTGGATGCTCTAAAGCCGTATAAAGCCGCCGCCGCATTACCTTTCAAAATAGTATAAGACTCAATATCATCAGGATTCAAACTGGAAATACCATCGCCCCAATCCTGACCACCCCACATTCCTGCAGAACCTAAATTGGTGTTGTCAATCGGAACGCCGTCCACAACATATAATGGTTGGTTATTACCCGAAATAGAGCTATTTCCGCGAATAATGACGCGCGTAGAACCGCCTGCACCCGTAGCGGTACTGGCTACATTGACCCCCGCGACTTTGCCGGAAAGCGATTGAATAACATTCATGGCGCGGGCTTGGGAGAAGTTGTCGCCATCGACTTCGGTAGCGGAATAAGCGAGTGCTTTTTGTTCTCTTTCGATACCGAGTGCCGTAACCACGACTTCGTCAAGCGCAACACCGGGTGCAAGGGAGACATTCATCGCCGAACCGTCTCCCGCAACGATTTGACTCTCATAGCCCGTGTAAGAAATCGTAACTGTCGCACCGTCCGACACCTCCAGCGAAAAATTGCCGTCGATATCCGTGACTGTGCCTTTGGTCGTTCCGGTTTCCTGTACCGTTGCACCAATCAATGGCACGCCATCTGCATCGGTCACATTTCCGGTGACTCGTTGCTGTGCCATTATCGTCATTGTTCCCATAAACAGGAACAATAAACATAGTAGATAATTTCTCATAATGTTTTGTTTTATTTCATAAATGTGTGTGTGATTGTAACTTTATACAATGAAGAACTTATTGCTGTTACTAAGGAAAGCATGGAGGATTAGTAAAAGTATAAAATTTTATAATAACTTTACACATAAAAGCGATTTTTTTATTTCATTTTATCAGATATTGCAGTCTTTTATTCGGATTAAATCATTCCACCATACATCCCTTATCTTTAGAATATGAAATCCTATCTACCACACGTTGTCCTTTTTTCTCTGCTATGGTCTTGCCATCAGTCACCAATCAATAAAACCATTAATCAACCAAGCACTCCTCCCCTACTGACTACTTACGTCAACCCCTTCATCGGTACCGACGGACCGGGCAATACCTATCCGGGCGCAACCGTTCCCTTCGGCATGGTGCAACTCAGTCCTGACATCGGCACATCGGGTTGGGATAGGATTGCGGGCTATTTTTATCAGGATACGATGATTAGCGGATTCTCGCATACGCACCTGACGGGTACGGGCGCGGGCGATATGTACGATATACTCGTGATGCCAACCAACAGCCGATTTTCGGAGCGTATCGAAGCCAATAATTTCAAGCCATTTTCCAGATATAATCACGATAAAGAGTGGGCACAACCGGGATATTACTCGGTGGATTTGTTGGATTATGGCATCAAAGCCGAACTGACTGCAACTGCAAGAACGGGCATTCACCGCTACACTTTTCCGGCGGATAAAAGCACTCAAATTCATGTTGATTTGGGTTATGCGCTGAATTGGGATAGACCGACTGATACGGGTATTGAGCAAATTGACGACCAAACCATTATAGGCTATCGAAAATCGACAGGTTGGGCAAAAGACCAACGCATTTATTTTATGATGCGGTTTTCTAAACCCTTTAAAAGTTACGAAGCCTATCAAAATGACAGTTTAGCCCCGTCCCCTGTCATCGGTACCAACACCAAAATCGTTCTGAATTACGAAACCGAAGAAAATGAACAAATCATCATCAAAACAGGACTTTCGACGGCGAGTGTGCAAGGTGCGGTAACGTCTTTGGAAACGGAAGCCCCTGATTTTGATTTTGATAAATATAAAAAACAAGCGCAAGCCGTATGGGAAAAACACCTCCGCCGAATTAAAATCGAAACCCCCAACGAGGACCACAAACAGATTTTTTACACGATGCTGTACCAATCCATGCTCGCGCCCACGCTACTCAGCGACCCTAGTGGACAGTACAAAGGCGCAGACGGCAACACGCAAACCGCCACCGGATTTGACCGTTATGATACCTTTTCTTTGTGGGATACTTTTCGGGCGGCGCATCCTTTATATACGATTGTGCAGCAAGACCGCGTGCCGGATATGCTCCAATCCATACTCGCGCATTACCGCGAAACCGGACTCCTGCCCGTATGGTCGATGCAAGGCAATGAAACCAATATGATGATTGGCTACCACGCCGTTCCGGTGGTCGTGGATGCTTATTTTAAGGGCTTTGAAATGGACGCGGAACTCGCCTACAAAGCCTGCAAAGAAAGCGCAATGGTGGACGACCGACAAATTGATATTTACAAAAAAACAGGCTACATTCCCTCCGGCGAACATCACGAAAATTGGTCGGTCTCCAAGACGCTCGAATATGCTTATGATGATTGGTGTATCGCTATGTTTGCCAAAGATTTAGGCAAGGATGCGGACTATGAACATTTCCTAAAACGCTCCGAAAATTGGAAGAATTTGTATAATGAAAAACGCGCTTGGTTGCAGCCCAAAAACGAGGACGGGGAGTTTATCGAACCCTTCGTTCCGAAGGAATATACGCCCTATTTTTGTGAGAGCAACGCCTGGCATTATTACTGGTTTGTGCCGCAGGATATTCGGACTTTGATTGAAAAGACGGGCGGCAGGGAAGGCTTTGCCGGGCGGCTGGATTCGATGTTTACTTACGCGCCGGAGGAAGGGGATGAATTGCCGATTTTCAGTACCGGAATGATTGGTCAGTATGCGCATGGCAATGAGCCGAGTCACCATGTTGCGTATTTGTATAATTACATTCACCAACCCTCAAAAACACAGGAATTGACCCGAAAAATCCTCACCGAACAATACCGAAATGAACCCAACGGACATTGCGGTAATGAAGATTGCGGGCAAATGTCGTCATGGTATATTTTGAGTGCTTTGGGTTTTTATCCGGTCAATCCGGCGCAAGGGGCGTATCTACTGACTGCGCCTTTGTTTGAGCGTGCGGAGATTCATTTACCTGATAATAAAACGTTTACGATTGTTGCTCAAAATTTTTATGAAAATAATATTTATTTAAAAAATATTAAATTGAATGATGCGCCCTTGAATCGCTTATTTATTACGCATAAAGAAATTGTGAATGGAGGGACGTTGGAATTTGAGATGAGTGGGGTGGCGGAGGATGGGTTGTTTGAAGGGGCTTTGTTACCCGAAAAAAATAAGGTTTATTAATTATTTATATAAAACAAATTATTTGTACTTTTATCTTAATTTAAAGGTTTTCAC
>JAHDEO010000207.1 GCA_020628725.1 Saprospiraceae bacterium | reverse complement strand
CTAAGTTACAAAATTTCAATGAACTTATTTGGATGCTAACACAGCATCTCTAAGACAAGGCTTTGAGTGCCAACTTAATCAAAGTTTCAGCATTGGGAACTGATGGGTTGTCTTTTAACACTTTGTTAAGAACTTTTTGTACCCGTATACGATTGAATCCCAATGTAGTCAAAGCAGACAATGCCTCCTCCCGCACCCTGTTGTCGGCAGCTACGGGAATTGCTGTTGCTTCTTCGCCTGAATCTTTTAATAGCTTGTCTTTGAGTTCGATGATGAGGCGTTTGGCTGTTTTTGGTCCGATGCCTTTGACCGCATTGAGTGTGCGGACATCTTCGGAGATGATCGCAGTGCGAGCCTCCTGTGGCGTGATAGATGATAGCAAAATTCGCGCCGTATTTGGTCCGATGCCTGATACGGAAATGAGTTTGACGAACATATCGCGTTCCATCTCATCATAAAACCCATAAAGGGTTTGTCCATCTTCTTTTACGTGAAAATAAGTCAGCAATTGAACGGTGACATTCGTCTCAATACGTGCATGTGTATACAAACTAATATTGATGTGATAGCCAATGCCTCCCGCTTCTACGATGACATAGGTGGGCGTTTTTTTGGTTATCGGACCTTTGACGTATGCTATCATTGTTAATTGGATTGCTTTGGTGGCGAGTGCAAATTTAGGAATATTAGGCAATTCCCAAGAATAAATTAAACAATTAATGAGACTCTTTTCCCTTTATACTTCCCCAAATTCTCCTTAAACAACTCGCCTACATTGTACAATTTATTCATGGGAATTGCCTAATCTCGTAAAATATAAATAGCAGACATTTTGAAAATGCCTGCTATTTTTTAATGATTCAAAAATCAGCTAATTTATGAATGAATGTATCAGATTATTAATCCGGTAATTGATTGAAAAAGCCATTATTAGGTTCCCAAATGATTCTATCTGCACCATTGGTATCACCATCAAGCGTAAAATCTCTAGTGCTATAAACTCCGAATTCACCGTTGTTATTACTCCACCTGACTTTGTCGTCACCGTTGATATCTTCTCTGGTTTCGAGGACGTCATCTGCAGCATTTCCGGCATGAGCCGCATATATTCCCGAAGCAACTTCCGGCAATTCGTAATTGGGATAACTCACTATTGGAGATTGTGTAAAGTCCTGAATAACAGGTTCTCTTCCTATAAATGGTGCATTTGCAGACACTAATGTAAAGTGATTACGGTGTCTTACTGTAATGTAATAGTTATCTTCCGGTAAATCATCAAATTTAACACCGTCGGTGCCGTCAAGAGAGATAACATCACCATCTCGTTGCAAGAATGCCGGTTGTCTGGCAACGAGTTTGACTGAATTTTTATCCCTCAATTCTACGACTACCCAATCCACGACAACGTCACTTGGGTCTAATGCTGTAAATGCGTTCACACTCACGGACTCCCCGGTTTGATAAGGAGATACAAGTGGTAGAAAACCTCTAAATTGAAGATCTCCACGCATCAAGCCTGTTGCCGGATCGAATGCTCCTTCAAGTATGAATTTAGGCTTAACACATAATCTCCCCGGTACTACGATGTTTTCTACTTTTTGGCAGCCTTCGTCATTGGTAATCGTTACGGTGTATGTGCCTGCTTGCAATCCTGCAACACTCGCACTCGTCTGTCCTGAACTCCACTCGTAGGTGAAGTTGTTGGAGCCTGAGGGTGTTAGGTTGATACTACCATTTTCACTGCCATCGGTTTCTGCTGTTACTTCATAGTCAATATAAATCCCCGTATGGTCTTCGATATATGCCATACCTGTGATTGTCTCTCCTGCTGCATCTGTCACAGTAAGATAGTGTAAACCCGGAGATAAATTGGCGACAGTAGGAGTAGTTTCGCCATTATCCCACTCATAGGTAAAGGGAGCTGTGCCTCTATGTACAGTAATTTCCGCAGAGCCTTCACCATAACAAGTGACTGCTCTTCCTTTTATGGATAGAGCTATGGGAGCGACATTACCTTGTTCATCAGTACCGGGATGTGAGATGACTAGTGTATGCCCTTCTACGGGAATAACGATGCCATCTTTATCTGTGAGTGTGATGTTTTCCACACTATATATAGCTGTATGCTCATCTTCTAATCCTGAAGATGCTACTTCTCCTGATGGAAAATCTTCTTCAAAAATAATTTCGGCTACATCGCCATCCCCAATAATATTATTTTGGTCTTCACGAGACTGCGCTACATCTAATCTTCCGGGCGAATTTTGCTCAAAGGTTAACATTTCGTTGAATGTTCCATTACCTTTCAACCAAGCACTTGAGAAATCCGTATTAGCTACTTCTCCATCATGTTTTATTGTATAAGCTATACCATAGCTTTCAAGTGATACTCCGATTTCCTCCGTTAATTCTACATTAAAAAGAATATCATAATCTTCATTGAATAAAGAATTTTCATCAGGTATCAAACATAGATAAGCATCAGGTGGCGTATCTGCTATATACCCGGAACCACCAAAACCACTCCCCGGAAATATGACAGAACTCAGTCCCAAACCTGCTTCACCATGAGTTTGTCCATAATTAGCAAAAACGATTTCTAAGTCAGTAGAGTCTACGACACCATCACCATTGGCGTCGGCATATGCAAGGTTTTCATCAGGCCAGTTTGGGTTGGCTTGTCCCTGCCATTCTCCCGAATCAGCGCGAGCCGGTCCGCTACTTCCAAGTGCTATTCCGATAGATAATGCATCAACAGCATTGACGATTCCATTGTCATCGGTATCTCCGGGCCAAATACACCGTGCCGACAGTATTACGGAAATAGTCGAACTACTCCAATTGTCACACCAGTCTTGTACTTCAAGGATGTAATCCCCGGATTCGATAGCTGTAAATTCACGGGTATTACTCAACATTTCCCCTTCTTTGTACCAACGGTAATTTTGCATATTCTCAAGGTTGGCTTCGAGTAATGCTATATCGTCGCAAACATTAATTGCCGGTTCGAGGCTAATATCCTCAGCCAGATCGCCGATAGTAATCTCCTCTATAAATGTTGCTGTACAATTTTCATTATTTGTTGTGATAAGTTTGACCTCATATGTGCCGGGTTCTGTAAAATCATGCGTATAATCTTTATCTGACGAAACATACACATCATTTACATACCAATTTTGTTCGAGAGCTCCTGTAGATGAATTACGCATTGGAATAATCGTATTGCTACAGGGCAATTGATTATCATAAGCAAATGAAGCAGTTAATGCCGATAATATGCTAACTCCTCCATCAGTACCTATCCAATAACATCCTCCAACATCCTGCCGGATAACTTGGACATTATCGTTTGCTAATGGAGAATTTGCCACATTATAAATCGTACAACTATAACCGTCGTATTTGCAGAAACCTTCCTCTGTAGATAGCCATTTACTATTATACCCGTCAATCAATAGCCCTTGAATTCCCTTTGGGGAATAAGCTATGTTTTCGATTGACCATGTATTTGTATCATCAATACGTGCTAAATGGTCAGACGTGGTGAGCCACACTACACCGTCACTATCAATGGCAAGTCCTGTAACTGAGTTATCCGCAGTAGGACTGTCGTAAACTATCCAGCCATTTCCCCCCAAATTTGCTAATCCATTTGAAGTAGCTATCCATATTCCGGTGATGGCATCAGGAACTATTGTATGAATATTATTATCAGGTAATGATGAGTTGCCTGTATTATGAATTATCCAGTTATTATCGTCAAGTTTAGCTATTCCGGCTGATTGGGTTCCTGCCCATACTTGTCCGTCTTGGTCAGCAATAATTGAAGTAATTTTGTCATTTAGAGGTGGGTAAAAGGTTATATCGTTTATATCTTCAACCACATTAATTTCACCAACTCTCAAATCTGTTCCTACCCATAATTTATCATCATTAAAATATAGGGCACTTACTGCTTCATTGGTAAATTCAGGATGTTGTATCCATTCATCTCCGGCAAGTTGTATTAACCCGTCACTTGTACCTATCCACATATTGCCAATATTATCCTCTGCAAATGCATGGATTGTATTGGCTGAAAGTGGAGAATTGAGTTGGTCGAGAGCAGACCACTCGCCTTCTACAAGTTTTTTGAGCGAGCGGTTGGTACCGAACCATACTTCTTCATTCTCTACGACTAAAACTGCATTGATTTCTTGCCCGCTTTCAATCCCTAAATTATCATATTCAGGTAGCCATGTGGTGTTATTGATTAAGCTGTATGCACCGGAGTTTGTGCCTACCCATTGAGTGCCTTCCGAATTAACATCAATAGAAATAGGTTCTCCTGCCAATCCTGTATTAATTGCTTCCCATGTATTGCCATCATAACGAGCTACGCCGCCCTGTGTAGCTGCCCATACGTTTCCGGAGACAGGTTCGATAGCAATATCATTGACAATATCATAGCCGGGCGCAACAGTGCCAATTTCCAAATCAACAAAACCGTTAGTACCCAATTTCATCACACCATTGGGGGTAGCCGCAAATATAATAGATTGGTTATCAACTACTACATCTATAATTTCGTCACTAAGCAGCATTGCATTGGCAGTATTAAGTATTATCCAATTGCTCTCACCATTGAATAATGCAACACCTCCACCATTGGTCGCTATTATCCGCAATCCTCCGACGGGTGTAATGGCAACACTTTGTACATCATTAGCGGGAAGTCCGGAGT
This sequence comes from Saprospiraceae bacterium, assembly GCA_020628725.1. GTDB lineage: Bacteria > Bacteroidota > Bacteroidia > Chitinophagales > Saprospiraceae > JAHDEO01. Next base: position 7,240 of record JAHDEO010000207.1, on the reverse strand, counting down.
TTTGGGTATCGTATGTTACCCAATTTGTCCCATCAAATTTGACTAATCCGCTCTTTGTACCTATCCATTTCGTACCATTCGCATCAACTGTGATAGAATTGATATGATTATGTGGGAGGCCTGAATTATTATTGGTAAAAAATGTACTCGTACCATCGATACGATTAATTTTTGCTAATCCGCCTTTACCGCCTGCCCAGATATAATCCCCCTGTTCAGCAATCGCCAATATATTATCACCATTTGTGAATTGCTGCCACTCAGGTGCACAATCCGGCTGGATATTATCAACATTTACAAAAATATTTTGGCAGGAAGTACTATAGCCACAAGTATTTGAAATGGTAAGACAGACGGTATAATGATCGGATTCATTGTACTCATACTCTACTTCATTTTCTGAAAGGCTTTGAGTTGCGCTATCGCCAAAATTCCATTCATATGTGAAGCCTTCTTCTTCACTCTCAGCGGTGAATTCTACCTCTAACCCATCTGTGGTATAAACAAATTCAGCATTTGGACGAGTAACTTCTTGCAAAAACTTGTGTACATTTAATACAGATACCCCCCTATTGTTGGGTGTATTTAAAGAAGTTGCTGTATTGAGTAGGTGATTTTTAATTTCAGCAGGTGCGGTGCTATTGCAGGCGGAGAGTGCGAGTGCCAATGCACCTGTGATATGTGGAGTAGCCATGGATGTACCTGAGTACCATCCATAAAAATTGCCGGGCAAGGTACTAAAAATGTCCCCACCCGGCGCTCCGATATCCACAGATGTCTCTCCGTAATTGGAGAATATCGTCAAGCTGTTGTGTCGATTGATTGCAGCAACAGCAATTATATTTTCAAAGTCATAACTTGCAGGATAAACAGGAACAATATCATTGTCTCTGTCATTATTTCCGGCAGCCGCTACGACTAATTGGTCGTTGTTTTGAGCATTCTCGAAGGCTTCGTACATGGTTTCCGAATCCTGAGTTGTGCCCCAACTGATGTTTGTAATATCTGCTCCGTTTGCCAGAGCGTATTCCATTGCTTCTTTTGCAGTGGCAATATTGCCGACACCCGATCCATCAAATATTTTGAGTGGCATGAGTGCGACTTGTTGTGCTACTCCAGTAATACCTTTATCGTTATTACCGCGTGCACCTATAGTGCCGGATACGTGTGTGCCGTGACCATTGTCGTCGTATGGATTGTTGTCATTATTGACGAAATCCCAACCGATAATATCATCAACATAACCATTTCCATCATCATCTACACCATTCAGGTCTCCTTCATCCATTACCCACTGACTACCATTCCATTCTATGACTTTTCCATCACCATCAGCATCTTCATCAAGATTTTGCCAAATATTTTCGGCAAGATCTTCATGTGTCCAGTCAATCCCTGTATCCAATACACCGACAGTAGTGCTTTCGCTTCCTGTAGTGATTTCCCAAGCCTGCAAGATGCTTATGTCTGCACCGGATAAACCTGCAAGTTGTCCTGTATTGTGTAAGCCCCATAACCTATTAAAGAATGGGTCATTTGGTGCATTGAAAATCACTATAGAATGATTCGGCTCTATATATTGAATACCGGGATGACCTTTCACATAATCGGAAATAGTATTGAGACCTTCATAGGTCCGTCCGTTTATTTCTACTATAAAAGGAATCCTCCAGAGTTCCGTATCCGTATCTTCAAATCGTTTAATTAATACAGCTTTAACCTGCTCACTAATTTCTCTTCTTTTACTCTTTGTAGTGTGATTGGCGAACTTTACAATTACCTCTCTCGTCTCGTCATCATTGTAAGTGTTTTGTTGGGCGTGATTTTGGACGGGTATTGTTAAAAATAACAATAGTCCAAACACAAATAGTTTGGTTAGTGGATAAGAGCCAGTCATGGGACAATTAGGTTTGGGTAAAGCCGTAGTGCCTTTGCACGATTCAAAAGTACAACGACTTACGTGTAAAAAAAAACGTTTAGTGCCCTTTTTTTGAATTAAAATTAAAATTAATTTAAAATTAATTATCTTTGTATTTCTCTGTTTAAAATCACTTAATGATATTTTCCTTGTTATTTTAGAGTATTTTTTTTATTTTTGTTGAGCTATTTTTTTATTCAATTTACTTATACAAATGTACAAAAATCGCTTTGTAAAACTAATGAAAACCTTTTCAGATTACGATTTAAAGCAATTTGAGCGGTTTCTTCATTCTCCTTATCACAATCGTAGCCAACAATGCGTGGATGTATTTGAAGCACTCAAATACTACTTAAATAGGGATACCAAAAAAGATTTCACGAAAGTTGAACTATCTAAACGGGCATTCAAAGATACGAAAAAAATAAATACTTTAGAGGTAGTTTTGAGTAAACTTACTCGTTTGGCAGAGGATTTTATTGCATTGGAGCGATTGAATCGACAACCCTACATGAAACGACACTTGCTTTTAGGAGAATTGTTGGAGAGACAGAATTTAGAATATTGCGGAGGTGCGATTAAACAAATTATGTCTCAACATAAAAAAATAGAGAAACGCGGAGAAGAATTTTACTTTGAAAAGTATCTGTTAACAAGTAATTTGTACAAGTACATTTTTTTGGCTGAAAAGAAAAAGTCGTGGAATAATTTAAATGAAGTTATACAAGCCTTAGATGAGTTTTATTTGATAGAACGGTTACAATTACTAGGCGACTTGGAGAGTTACAAAAATCTTTACCCTGTAGGTTATAATGAATTTGAAACAAATATTGTAGAAGAATTACTCTATAAAACTTCTGATAATAATCCTCCAATAATAACTCTCCGTTACGCTATGCTAAACACGATAAGAGATGAAAAAGAAAGTGATTTTAATGAACTAATAAGCCTTATCGATAAATATTATAAATATGTCGCTAAAGATGAGTTGTTTAATCTCTATACTACAATTACCAATTTTTGCATCCGAAAAACGGTAGGTGGTCAAAGTGATTACATAAAACACTTGTTTTTAACTTATCAAAAACAGGTAGAACAAGGAGTTTTATTTCATGGAAAATATATCTCAACACAATCCATTAAAAACATAGTTTCAGTAAGTGCTACAATAGGAGAATTTGATTGGGCGGAGGAATTTCTTGAATCACATAATAATTATGTAAAACCAGATATCCGGGACAGTGTCCTTCATTACAACAAAGCTATCTTAGCCTTCTACCAAAAAGACTTCCAATCCGCCATGAAACATCTCAATCAAACCGAAAAAATCGACCTTTCCTTCGAACTCGGACGTAAAACCGTCCTACTACGTACCTATTATGAACTAAAAGAAAGTCTCGCCTTCGATGCCCTATGTAAGTCATTCAGAGAATACGTTCACTCGCAAAAAGGAATGCCCACACGCCTGAAAAAGGCTTACGTCAACTTCACCAGTGTATTACGAAAAATCGAACGACTCCGACAGCAAGGCGGACATGAGAAAATTTTGCCTTTATTAGAAAAAATTAATAATTACCAATTTCTTACTAATAAACCGTGGTTGATAGAGAAGTTGAAGGAGTTGCCTGCATATAAGCGTGCGTTGGCAGAGCAGGAGGAAGTAGTCGGCGGCTAATCAGTCTGCGGACAAAAAAAGCCCATTCCCAAAAAGGAACAGGCTTTCAAATATCTAATCAATTGGCAACTAATCACCAGTTACCAATCACTATATTCTTACATCATACCCGGCATACCACCGTGGTGTCCGTGACCACCCATGCCTGCGTCTTCTTCCGGCTTGTCGTTAATGACACACTCCGTAGTCAATATCATTCCTGCGATAGAAGCGGCATTTTCCAATGCAATACGAGTCACTTTAGTCGGGTCAATAACACCCGCTTTTTTCAAGTCTTCGTATTCCTCGGTATAAGCATTGTAACCAAATGAACCTTTGCCTTCTCTGACTTTCATCAATACCACCGAACCTTCTACACCTGCATTTTCAGCGATGGTACGAAGTGGTGATTCGAGTGCCGTGCGGACGATAGCTACACCTGTATCTTCGTCTTCGTTAGCACCTTTTACTTTATCCAAAGAAGCAATAGCGCGTACCAAAGCCACACCGCCACCAACTACGATACCTTCTTCAACAGCAGCGCGAGTTGCGTGCAATGCATCATCTACTCGGTCTTTCTTTTCTTTCATCTCAACCTCTGTAGGCGCACCTACGTGTAGGACAGCTACACCACCTGCGAGTTTTGCCAAACGCTCTTGCAATTTCTCACGGTCGTAATCAGAAGTTGTATTTTCGATTTGTTGTTTAATTTGCTTGATGCGCGCGTCGATACCGTCAGTGCTACCACCGCCATTGACGATAGTTGTATTGTCTTTGTCAACCGTGATTTTTTCTGCGCTACCCAAGTGTGCCAACTCTGTATTGTCGAGTTTGAAACCTTTCTCCTCAGAAATCACCGTACCACCTGTCAAAATCGCAATATCTTCCAACATCGCTTTTCTACGGTCACCGAATCCGGGGGCTTTCACTGCTACGATTTTCAATTGAGCGCGAAGGCGATTGACCACCAATACACCAAGTGCTTGGCTATCAATATCTTCAGCGATAATCAAAAGTGGCTTACCCGCTTGTACGGCTTTCTCCAAAATCGGTACTAAGTCCTGCATATTGGAGATTTTTTTATCGTGAATGAGAATTAATGGATGCTCGTATTCAGTTTCCATTGTCTCTGCATTCGTAATGAAGTATGGCGACAAGTAACCTCTGTCGAATTGCATACCAATTACCTCATCTACATATGTTTCTGTACCACGCGCTTCCTCAACAGTGATTACACCATCCTTAGTCACACGCTGCATGGCATCAGCAATGAGTTGTCCGATTTCGAGGTCGTTATTTGCAGAAACAGCAGCAACTTGTTTGATTTTCTCAAAGTTGTCACCTACTACTTCTGATTGACTTTTCAGGTCTGTGATAATCGCCTCTACTGCTTTGTCGATACCGCGTTTCAAATCCATTGGATTTGCTCCGGCAGCTACGTTTTTCATACCGGCAGTTACGATAGCTTGTGCCAATACTGTTGCAGTCGTCGTACCATCACCTGCGATGTCGGCAGTTTTTGACGCTACTTCTTTGACCATTTGTGCGCCCATGTTGGCTACCGCATCTTCGAGTTCTACCTCTTTCGCTACGGTTACACCATCTTTGGTGATAGCAGGTGCGCCAAATTTTTTGTCAATAACTACATTTCTTCCTTTGGGACCCAAGGTTACTTTTACCGCATTTGCCAATGCGTCGATGCCCGATTTGAGTTTCTCACGAGCTTCCGTATTAAAACTAATTTCTTTAGACATAATAATTTAGTGTTGTTGTGTTAGTGTGTTGGAGTGTTGTTGTTTTGTGCTGATGTGTTGGAGTGCTGATGTGCTGACGTGTTATTATTCGATAACACCGAACACATAAACATTATAACACTACCAAGATGTCATCCTCTCGCATGATGAGGTAATCCTCGCCTTCGTACGAAAGTTCTTGTCCGGCGTATTTGCCATACAAAACAGTATCGCCTTTTTTGACGGTCATTTTGTTGCCGTCTTTGCCGGGACCTACAGCGACAATCTCGCCACGTTGCGGTTTTTCTTTAGCAGTATCGGGAATGATGATACCTCCTTTCGTCTTCTCATCGGCAGGTGCCGGTTTTACTACTACGCGATCGTTAATCGGTCTCATAGTTACACTCTATTTTTTAGTGAATAAATTTAGTTGAAATGTCTATTTTTTCGGAATCAATATTAGCCTATTAACATGTCTTATGCCAACGGAGTTTTTGTGCCAATTTGTCATTTTGTGTAAAAAAATGGCATAAAAAAAGCCCATTCACTCGGAATGGGCTGTCAAAATATCTTGATTCTTACAGATAATAAGTGTCTTCGTCTTCTGTCTCAATTTGAAGGTCAATATAACCTGTCGGTTCATCAGAGAGCGATCCCGGACCGCTACCGCCACCTGTACCTACGGTACTACGCACATACAAACTCGTCAATAAGCATAGGATGAATAATGCGGCTGCCAAACCCCAAGTTAATTTTTCGATAAAATCCGTAGAACGCGCCGCACCAAGCAATTGATTTGCTCCGGCAGCACCACCGAATGTAGAGTCTAATCCCCCACCCTTCGGGTTTTGTATCAAAACAACGCCCATTAAAAGTATACAAACTAAGGCGATTAATATTGCAAGTAAACCTACCATGTTATTGTCATTTGACAGTCCATAGTCCGTAGTCCATAGTCCATAGACAAACGTGAAGCAGTTGTTTTCTCGCGGCTGCCTATGGACTATCGACTATCGACTATCGACTAATTTTTCAATTTGGGCTGCAAAGTACGCACTTTTTTTCGGGAATTTCAAACTTAATTGCTCATACATTTTAATGGCTTTCTTATTTTTTCCTTGTGAAACCAATAAATTGGCGAGCGTTTCGCTAACTAAGCCATCGTTTGTCTTGACGCTTTTTTGGATTAATTTTTTCAACCGCTTACCTTTATCCGTAATCGGTTTGGGTGTTGTCGCTTCGACTTTCGGAGTAGATGTAACAACCTTCTTTGGCTTTTTGACCTTTTTCGCTTCCTTTTCAACTTCAAACGAAGTGACTTTGGGAGCTTCCAAATCCATGAGCCAATCTGTAAAATCGGGTGTTTGCGTATCTGTTGCAGCTATATTTTTCTTTTTCTTCTTTTTCGATTTAACTTTCTTTTTCTTTGGTCTAACTTCTTCTTTATCAAACAGTTTTGAAACCGTCATCAATTCATCATCTTCGATTATTTCTAAGGGTTCTGCTTGAATTTCTCCGGGTACATCTTCTTCTGTTTTAAATAATTCTGAAACCGTCAATAAACCATCTTCTTCAATAACTTCATCTTCGATTGGCTCACTTTGAATTTCCTCCTGAACATTTCCTTCCACATCAAATAAATCTGTTGCCGTAAGTGGTTCCTCATCTTCAATAAATTCTCTATCAAAAGGAGCTATCTCAAAAGGAATTTCTTCCGGTTCATCTATCTTTGGAGCATGATTACCATTTGCCGAAATACCATTCGTACTCACCTCTACCGGCGCAGATAATATTTCAAATTGCGATACAGGCGGTTCATCCAACTCCAATACGGGCTCATCAAAAATATTGGTCAAATCGACAACTTGTTCAGGAACTATAGGGGTCTTGTCCTCATGCAAATTTTTCATAGCGTGGTAAAGGAACGTGCGGTCA
>JAHDEO010000206.1 GCA_020628725.1 Saprospiraceae bacterium | reverse complement strand
CACTTTTTCTATTTGGTATTTCAGGATGACTTTCAAATGCTAAAATGAACATTGAAAGTAAAAGTGGGTTTTTAAGATACTCTGTATATTCAGAAGATTCACTTTCACTTATATTTTCTTTAATTTGTTTGCATCGCTCCTCATCACTTACCAAAAGATTTATAAATTCATAAATTTCATCGTCAGATAAATCTTGAACTTTAAAGGAATGAAATCTCGATGCCCCTTCTATTCCTCCACCAGGTCTTGTTGAAATTAGATATTTATTATGTGGATATTGGTCAACAAAATTTTCAAGTTCAGTTGTTATTCTCTGTTTAGATTTTGAGAATATTTCGTCATAACCGTCAAATAAAAAGAGAAAATCGCCTTTTTTCAATGCTCGGTTTAAGATTTCAGAAGAAGGTTTCACTTCATTGATTAATAATTTATTAGATATAAAATTCAATAAATCACCCTTGTAATCGTTTAAGTGCCTTAATTCAATGAGAATAGGAATTTTATATGTTTGTCTAATTGAGTTTAAGAATATATGTTTAACCAATGTGCTTTTTCCACTACCTGCAATTCCTATTAATGTAATATATTTATATTCATCAAAAACATCTTCTAATTTTTTAAACTTGGTGATTAATTTGTCATATTTGACAGAGACCGGGAAATATATATCATCAAATTTAACTTTCTCTGACCTATGTAAGAAAGTATTTGTGTAATAATATTTCTCAAATTGGTTTTCAAGGTATTCTTGTATGCCATGATTGAGAAGCCCCTTAACCTCATTACTCGCCATTTTTAATGTATTTATAAATGGCTTTATTAGGTTTGTAATTTCAGCTTTAGCTTGCATAATGATGTGTTTTTATGTTTAATATTTTCTCAAAGTAATAATTTTCTACCAAATTCCCAATTTCAACATCACTTTACGCCAATATTTATAAATCAAATCGTCCACAGGCAGATCGATTTCAAACAGGCGTTCAAAGACCCAATAGAAAGCTATGATAATCAGCAAGATAGAACCCCAGAAAATGAGTTTGGGATAAAAAGACGTTTTGCGAAGCAAAAATAAAATCGGAAAAATAAGGCATATAATAAGGATTTGCCCGAACTCCACACCAATATTAAAACCCAAAAGTGAGAGTGTCATGAATTCATTATTCAATCCTTTTTCGCCGAGTACGCTGGCGAAACCCATACCATGAAATAGTCCAAAAACAAAAGCAATGATAGACTCTCCACGATTGATAAGCGGACGAATATTGTGATAAGCCGCCAACGCAATCGACACCGCAATAATGGATTCGACGATGCGTGAGGACAAATTGATGAAACCCAAAGCCGCCAAACTCAACGTAATACTATGCGCTATCGTAAAGAGTGTCACGATTTTAAGTATATACAGAAAAGCATCTTTGAAAGAATCGACCGGTTCCCATGCAGCAGTGGAGGCAAGTTCCCCTTGCTCACGACGGCGGCGCACTACAGCCGGTAGCAGCAAAGCCACCAAGAATAATATGTGGTCTAAACCAATAAAAATATGGTGTCGTCCCAAACCAACCATTGCCACGAAACCCTGCCACCGAGAGTTCCCTGTCAGGTCGAGTTGAAAGTCGCGTTTCTTACGGTCAAAGATATACACTATCATTTCATCTTCGTCCTTTGTCTCCGAAAATAAGCCCGTTTTTTTCATATTGATAACCCCGGCTTTCCAATCATGTGCAATGACGACATGCCCGGTTTGTATCGGGTCAATATCGAACATTACATCATATTTAATATCCATTTTTTCAGGAACTTCTGATATATTTCCGAGTTTATAATTCGTATGTATATAGTTGCCGGATTCAATTGCCAATATCTCCGGTTCGATAAATTCCATCGGGTGTTCACCGAATTGTGGCGAGCTGATTTTGACATGTTCCCTAACATATGCTTCTATCTGCGGATAGTACGGACGCAACACATCCGGCAAAGGCTTTTTGTCTTCTCCTTCATCAAATATGCTTTGAAGGTCGTCGAGATTTAATCCCAAATTAAGGGCTTCGTTGAGGTCTTTGATGTCTATTTCGACTGTACCTTCTACACTGTTTTTATAAACCTTAAAGTATATATAACTTTGGTCGGGTTTGTGGGCATCCATTTGAAAGGGCAGCATAATGAACGCCCAAACAGCAAACGGAAGTAGTAAATCTTTGATTCTCATAGTGATTCGTGTTGCGGGTTTCGAGTTGGCGGGTTACGAGTTATTATATTTTACAACTTTAAAGTATAAAATATTTTATTTATGTAAATTTATTTATTATATAAAAATTTAAACAAATTATTCACATTAATCTATGGACTACGGACTATCAACTGTGGGCTAACCCAACTCCACCATTTCACGAAATACCTCACTTTTCTCTATGAGTTTTTCGTAGTCTCCCTCTGCTACAATTCGTCCTTTTTCCAACAAATAAATACAATCAGCATGGCGTACTGTAGAAAGCCGATGCGCAATGACGATGACAGTCAAATCTTCCGAATATGTTCTGAGCGAATCAATCACCGACGACTCAGTAATACTGTCCAATGCACTCGTCGCTTCATCCAAAATCAAGACCTTCGGCTGTCGATACAAGGCACGCGCCAAACCAAGTCGTTGACGCTGACCACCGCTAAGCCTTACGCCTTGCTCACCAATAATTGTTTCATATTTTTCGGGTAATTCATTGCAGATAAAGCCGTGTATATTAGCAACTTGCGCTGCTTTTTCGAGACGTTCTTGATTTACTTCGTCGTCGTTTAGTCCAATGGCGATGTTGCGTCGTGCCGTGTCGTCAAACAGAAAAACCTCTTGCGGTACATAAGCGATTTGGCACTGCCAAGTCAAAGCATTATCGACAGATAAAATATGGTTATTGATTTTTATATACCCTTTCTGGGGATGTAATAAACCGACCATCAAATCCACCAAAGTCGTCTTACCCGACCCCGTAGAACCAACAAAAGCAACCGTTTTTCCCTTCGGAATCGTCACATTTAAATCGGAAATCACCGCCGGACTCGTATCGTCATAATAAAAGCTGATATTCTCCAATTTCAAATTGGTACTGAAATCATCAATCGAATTTTTAACGGGCGCAGATTGTTGTAACGGTACATCTTTCTGCAAATCTTTTTTCAGAATTTCTATTGTTGGAAACGTATGACGTAATTTGATAATCGCAGCATAAACCTTTTGTAAAGCCGGCAACAAACGATAACCCGCCAACACATATAAAGTCAGCATCGGTAGAACTTGTTGGAGGCTTTGTCCTCGTGAAATCAGGAACAACAATAAGACAATCACACCTCCAAAGGCGAAAATCTCTACTACATGTCGCGGTGTAATCGATACCAAATGTACACGCGGTTGTATTTGGCTAAAACGCTCAGAAACAACATCATAGCGACGATAAAAGAAATCCTGAACACCGTAAACTCTAAATGTTTTGATGCCTTCCAGCAGTTCTTTTAGATTGACAAAACGATATTGATTTAGAGAAATTCGCTCCTTGCCGAGTCTCGTTAAATATTGTCTTCGAGCAAAATAAACTATGGCATAAGCCACACCCAAAACCGATAAAGTCACTAATGCAATTGTAGGATTTACGATGATTAGCAAAGTAAAAATCAGGAGGGAAACAATAATTTGGGCAATGAGTTCACAAAGCGGCGTAAGGATGCCTGTGGTTAGCTTTCCAACTTCGACCACAAGATTGGCGAGTAATTCGGATGTATTATGTGTTAGGAAATATCCGTAAGGTTTACGTAAATATACGCGTAATAAACGCATTCCCAATTGATGCGATACATCCCAAGTAAATTTTTGTTGCAACCATGAAGCGAAGATTTTAAATACATTAGAAACCGTAATTAATACCAATACCAATATGCCTGATGCAATCAATATTTCCCGTTCTGATTCAAAATTAAACACATGATAGACCTTACTTAACCATTGGTTTTCAAGCAACTGTCCGGGATTCGCTGCTATTTGCATAAAAGGCAACACCGACGCAATACCTACCACTTCCAATATCGCCATAATAAGAATGACCACTAGCAAGCGGATAAATTGCCATCGTTCGGGACGCGTTAATATGGATAGTATTTCTTTGATAATTTAATGATTATTGGATTGTAAAATTGTTTAATTAATATGATATTTATTGGTAATCTGGAATTTGTTTTTTGGAATTTATAAGAGCTAAGGTATTGCAATTTTCATTAATAATGAAAAAAAATAGTTTATACGAAAAAAATTAACACAAAAAATACACATAAATAAAAAATCACACTTATATTTACATGAAATTTGAAGAAAAAGTGTCGCATTCAATTTACAAAAATTTAAAAACCAAATCTTTAAATAATAAAAAATATCGCTATTTATGGCGCACATTCTTCTCGTTACTACAGGATTAAGGGGTATCTTACACGCAGGTTATGAGATAATAGCGCGGCTTGAAGCAGCAGGACATCGTGTCACTTATGCCTGTCCGAAAGAACGTCGAGAAGAGGTAGAAGCACAAGGATTTACTTACGAACAACTACCGGAAGTTTTGGCTCAACCAGTCAATCGAACGCCTGATTTTCCAAAAAGATGGCAACGTATTTTGTATTCCATAACCCACTTCAAAAAACGAAGAAAAGACGCGCTCGCCGACCTCAAAATTGATAGTATTATAACTACACTTCAACGCCTACAACCTGATTTACTTTTAATTGATACCGAGTTGCACGAATATATCATTACGAGTGTATCTCTTGATTATCAAGCAATTATTCTTTCGCCATGGTTTACAATGTGGGAAGCGGAAGGCGTTCCTCCTTTACAAAGTAACATTATTCCCAACGAAGATAATCGTGTCTCCATTCGGCAACTTTGGCAACAAACTCGCCGCAAGAGACGCAAGATGATTTGGCGACAAAAAATCTTCAGTCTTTTTGCTGATAGAGGCAGTCTTCTTGAAATGTATGCACGCCAATCCGGGTTTCCCATGAAGGAATTATTGCCTTACCAATGGCCCGCACCTTTTGGCTATCGTACCCTGCCGGTTTTGAGTATGACGCCTTGGGAATTAGAGTTTCCGCACACAGCACGACCAAATCTTCATTATATCGGTCCGATGGTCTATGAACAACGAAAAGATACGAAAACGACTACGCACACAAAAGAGCGTTTGCAGCGAATTTTTGAAGAAAAAAAGCAAAACGGGCAAAAGCTAATTTACTGTTCATTCACAACGATGCGAGCAAGTGATAATGCCTTTTCCGAAAAAATTATTGAGGCGGTAGCCGGGCATCCCGATTGGATACTAATCATAGGACATGGTGGTATTTCCGATGATGAATCATCCAAAAATACACCAAGAAACGTATACACATTTGATTGGATACCACAGCTTTATGTCCTTAAACATGCTGATTGCTCGATTAATCACGGCGGTATACATACAATAAATGAATGTATTCATTTTCGTGTGCCAATGCTGGTTTATTCCGGTCAAAAAAGCGACCAAGACGGTTGCGCTGCACGAGTGCATTATCATCAAGTCGGCATTAGAGCAGACAAAGATAAAGATGATGTGTCAACTATTCGTCGGAATATTGAGATGGTACTTTCCAACCCATTATTTAAAAAGAACTTAGCTGCCGTTCACGATAAATATCTTGCACAAAAACAGGATAAAACATTAGAACGGCTTATAAAAAATTTTGTGGAAGCAGAACAAAAATAAATTAGTATTGTTCGGTTATCTCAAATATGAAATTATTTGTATTTTGAATCCATACGAACTATATTTTACGTAAATAAACTGAAATACTTTCTTCAAATGCACCAAAAACAACACACCTAATCATGGAGATGAATAAGAATAAAACGCTTTTACTTTCTGCGCGTGATGTGCAGGAAGTAGTCCTCAATAAAGGGCTGGATGAAGTCATGGACAGACTCATCGAACGGCTTGAAAAGGCGTTGCAATCTTATCATCCTGATGAAGTAAAAATCCCGATGCGTTCCGGCTTCAATTACGAAAATCCAGTCACCGGACTTATTGAATGGATGCCGCTTTACCACAAGGGAAATGATGTCGTCATCAAGGTCGTTGGTTATCATCCCGACAATCCCTCCGAAAGAAATCTACCAACTATAATTTCCTCAATTTCAGCATATTGTACAAAAACCGGACACCTGAAAGGCATCATAGACGGTGTACTGCCAACGGCTTTACGTACAGGTGCGTCATCTGCGGTGATTAGTAAAATTTTGGCAAAAGAAGACGCAAAAATACTTGGTCTGATAGGTTGCGGCGCACAGGCAGTCACGCAGTTACACGCGCTTTCGCGAGTATTTGATTTTGAAAAAATATTAATATTTGATACGGATAAATCTACGATAAATTCTTTCACGGAAAGAACAAAGTCACTTCAACTAAATATACCGATTGAGGCATCTGATATTACGAAAATTATCGGGCAGTCGGATATCCTGTGTACGGCAACTTCCATAAGTGTCGGCGAAGGACCATTGTTCAATGGAGTAACTTCAAAACCTCACCTTCACATCAATGCTGTTGGAGCAGATTTTCCCGGAAAAGTTGAGATTCCTCTGTCTTTTTTAGAGGAAAGTTTTGTTTGTCCTGACTTCAAATCACAAGCACTTGTCGAGGGCGAATGTCAGCGACTGGATGAAAAATATATTGGACCTGATTGGGTGCAAGTCATTCAAAATCAACAGGATTATATCAAATACCAGAACCAAAAAACGGTTTTTGATTCAACAGGTTGGGCATTGGAAGATTGGGTTGTTACCGATTTATTTATGGAATATGCTGTCGAACTTGGTTTAGGTACGGAGGTCGAACTGGAAAGCATGCCCGAAGATGCCAAAAGCCCCTATGAATTTGTTCGTGAAATGCCCACAGAAACTTTAGTTCTGAGAGAAGTTGAATATTTGAAAACGAATCAAAATAAATGAGAATGAGAACAAAGAACACCTTTGCCTATATCAGAATTATTGTAAGCATTTTTACGCTTGCGTGTATTTTTAATTTGAATTCTATTGATGCGCAGAGTATTAGAGGCAAGGTTTATGACCAATACAAAATTCCGCTAATTGGTGCGTATATTGAAAATGTCAACTCTGACCACCCACATCATACACACTCTCGTGAATTAGGTGATTTCATTTTAGATGATGTACATATTGGAGACACACTCCAAGTAACGTTCTTTGGTTTTGAAAATCAAAAAATTATTATCGAAAACACAAATGATGAAATAGTCATCGTGTTGGAAGAAAAATCCTTCGATTTAGATGAAATTGTCGTCGGACAAGACATCAAATCTATCAATTTCATCACCGATATTGACATCAAAACCAATCCCGTTCAATCCTCTCAGGAAATTCTCCGAAAAGTACCCGGTTTATTTATCGGACAACATGCGGGAGGCGGAAAAGCAGAGCAAATTTTCCTACGCGGTTTCGATATTGACCATGGAACGGACATTGCGATTGCAGTGAACGGAATGCCCGTCAACATGGTTTCACATGCACACGGACAAGGCTACGCAGACCTCCATTTTGTGACACCGGAAGTTATCGAAAATATTGATTTCGGCAAGGGACCTTATTATGCCAATAAAGGAAATTTCAATACCGCAGGTTACGTAGATTTTCAATTGAAAGAACGCTTGGATAAAAATATGTTCAGCATAGAAGCCGGACGTTTTAATACCTTCCGAAACGTAGGATTATTCAATTTATTACAAACCGAAAAACACAATGCCTACGCTGCTGCTGAATACCTGATTACAGACGGTCCGTTTGAATCTTCACAAAATTTCAATCGCCTCAATCTCATGGCAAAATATACCGGACGGTTGAATAATTTAGATAAAATTTCCTTATTATTCTCCCATTTCACAAGCCGTTGGGATGCTTCCGGTCAAATTCCGCAACGTGCGATTGATAGTGGGCAAATCACGCGATTTGGCGCGATAGATGATACAGAGGGCGGTTCCACAGGACGAACAAATATTGCACTTGATTATACAAAATCTATTGATGACAAGAGTTTTATAAAGAGTAACATGTATTACTCGCTCTATGATTTTGAGTTATATTCTAATTTCACCTTCTTTCTGAACGACCCTGTGAACGGCGACCAAATTCGCCAAGTAGAAGACCGGCAAATCTTTGGTGTCAACACAGAATGGAATCAAATTAACAATTACGATAATTCAGAATTACTCGTACAAATCGGTGCAGGAATTCGTTATGATGATGTCAATGATAATGAGCTTTCACGCACCATGAATCGCAAGACAACCTTATCACAAATCCAATTTGGTGATGTGGATGAATCCAATATTTTTGCCTATGCAAATGTTGAATATGAGGTTGGCAATTGGTTGATAAATCCGGGGCTTCGCTTCGATTATTTCAAATTTAATTATACAGATAGATTTCATCCTACATATAAAAGTGATTCACGCTCCAAGGCGATTCCAAGTCCTAAATTCAACCTCATATACAGTCCAAATCGTGACATCCAATTTTTCCTAAAAACAGGTGTTGGCTTCCATTCCAATGATACACGCCTCGTCCTCGCTCCCGAACAAGAAGACATCCTTCCGGCGGCGTATGGAGCAGATATTGGTACAATTTGGAAACCTCTACCACGAATGGTTGTGAATACTGCCTTGTGGTACTTATTTTTACAACAAGAGTTTGTCTATGTCGGCGATGAAGGCGTGGTAGAACCGAGTGGCAAGACACGTCGTTTAGGTGTGGATTTTAACCTACGTTACCAGTTTTTGGATTGGCTCTACGCAGATGTAGATGCGACCTACACACTCGCACGAAGTATCGAAGAAGAGGTTGGCGAGCAATACATTCCGCTGGCACCAATCACTACAGCTACAGGCGGTTTGAATGCGAAAAAAGGTCCATTATTTGGCGGTATCAATGTCCGCTATCTCGCTGATAGACCTGCGAATGAAGACAACAGCATCGTAGCAAAAGGCTATTTCATTACCGACCTCAATGCAGGTTATCAGTTCCGAAAATTGAGCTTCGGTATCAACGTAGAAAACCTATTTAATACCGATTGGGTGGAAGCTCAATTTGCCACCGAATCTCGCTTATTCGATGAACCCGAATCTATTGAAGAAATACATTTTACACCCGGCACACCTTTCTTTATTAAAGGTAGTGTTAAATATGAATTTTAAGTAATGCGGTCTGTAGACCGCCCAATAATGCGGTCTACAGACCGCGTTACAAACTTCGCCAAATGGATTTTTCTTGGTCAGAAGAATATACAAATTACCGCAATCGTATCATCGAATTCGCCAAAAGCGAACTCGCTGATGACACCCTCATACAGCGCGACCACGAAGGCACTTTTGCGCGAGATTTGTGGGATAAATGCGGCGAATTTGGCATCTTGGGCTTGGCAGCCCCGGCGCGTTATGGCGGTACATTCGAGGAAGTAGATATTATGCGTGCCGCTTATGCGTTGGAAGGTTTAGGCTATGGTTGCCCCGACACCGGACTCAATCTCGCGCTAAATGCCCACCTGTGGACGGTGATGATGACCATTACGCTTTTTGGCGATGAAGTGCAGAAAGAAAAATACCTTCCAAAAATGGCATCCGGCGAATGGATTGGCGCACATGCGCTGACCGAAATCGGTTCAGGTTCGGATGTTTATAATATGAAAACCACCGCTGAAAAAGTGGACGGCGGATATATTTTGAATGGCGAAAAACGCTTGGTGACGCTAGCACCAATTGCCGATGTTGCGGTAGCTTTTGCAAGTACCAATCCTAAACTTGGCAAGTGGGGCATATCGGCATTCATCGTAGATAAAACGATGCAAGGATTTGAACCTCAGACGGTTCAGCAAAAAATGGGCTTGCGTACTGCGCCGATTGGTCGCATCAAATTTACGGATTGTTTTGTGCCGGATGAAAATCGACTCGGTAAAGAAGGGGCAGGCTTTAGCGTCTGTAATCACTCATTGGAATACGACAGATGTTGCATACTCGCAGGCAAATTAGGCGCAATGCAACGCCAACTCGAACAAACCGTCGAATACGCCAAATCGCGCCAACAATTCGGGCAAGCAATTGGTCAATTTCAATCTGTCTCAAACCGAATTGCGGATATGAAACTACGCCTCGAAACCTCACGCCTTTTATTATATAAAATGACGTGGCTCAAAAAAAATAATAAGCCCGCCATGCTCGAAGCGGCAATGTTGAAGTTACATTTGGGAGAGGCTTACGTCGCATCCAGTCTCGACGCTATACGAGTACACGGTGGTAACGGCTATCTCACAGAGCATGAAGTAGAACGAGGTTTGCGCGATGCCGTCGGCGGAGTAATTTACGCCGGAACATCTGATATTCAAAGAAATATAATTGCGAAATTCTTAGGGTTGTAAAACACGTAGCACGGTGCTTCCAGCCCGTGCCTCGCGTCATACATGCACGGGCTGGAAGCACCGTGCTACGGAAAAATGAACATAAAAAAAGGCATACAAAGACGCTATCGAAAATGGACGAAACAAGCCAAAATTCGGTATCAAATCGCTACAAGTCATCAGCGAAAATTGCCTGAATTCATTATAATCGGTACACAGAAAGGAGGAACGACCTCGCTTTTTGCTTATCTAAATCAACACCCCGACGTGATGATGCCGTGGTTAAAAGAACCACATTTTTTTAATACGCATTTTGATAAGGGCGTGGAATGGTATAGACGTTTTTTTCCGTTAAAAAGTAGCCGAAAAATCGGCGGGAGCGTTACGCCTTGTTATATGTATCATCCTCAAGTAGCAGAACGTATGGCGGCGGTTTTACCCGACGTAAAACTCATTGTGATGCTACGAAACCCGGTAGACCGGGCATACTCGGGCTATATCATGGGGCGCGACTACGGTTGGGATTCGGCAGAGACATTTGAAGCGGCATTAGAGCAGGAAGAGCGTTATAAGCAGGAAACCAACATTTTACAAATTAATCCATATACCCATATTGAATTTAGTAAAATACATGATAAGTTATTTTATTTAGAAAGAAGCAAATATTATTCGCAATTAAGTGTATGGTTCAAATATTTCAAACGCGAACAATTTTTATTTATTAAGAGTGAAAATTTCTTTGAAAATCCGAAAAAAGAACTGACAAAAGTGTATGATTTCTTGGGAATCACACCTATTTATCCCACAGATTTAAGACCTCGAAATGCGCGTCAATACGATGCCCTTTCTTCTGAAATTCGCGCTGAATTAGAGGCGTTTTTTCAAGAAGAAAATAAAAAATTAATTGAATTATTAGGAGAAGAATTTAGTTGGAAAACGTAACGCGGCACTTCCAGTCCGCGCCCCCGTAGAACGGTGCTCTTGTACCGACGTATGACGGTATCCAACCCGTTCCTCACACATAAATCAAAATTAACGCAGCGCGGACTGGAAGTACCGCGTTACATCAAATGTACTTACTACAACATAGCATCCTAAATTCCGCCAATCTTTATCCTGACAACGAGGCATTTCGTTGCGGCGATAAAGCATTGACATACAAGGAATTGGTAGGGCAAAGTCACCAACTCGCGCACTTGCTCACAGGGCTTGGTGTGCAACGTGGTGATAGAGTAGGTATCTATCTCAATCGTTGTTTGGAGACGGCAGTGGCAGTGTATGGCGTTCTTTCCGCAGGTGCGGCTTTCGTTCCGCTTGACCCTTACGCACCACCCTCGCGTACTCAATTCGTCATTCAAGATTGCGGAATTAAACATTTGATTAGTAATAAAAACCAAGAAAAAAATCTGAAAAATACCCTAACAGAAAAAACATCTGTACGAAGCATTATCTCCCCCTCTGGAGGGGGCTGGGGGGAGGACTTCACAGAATTTTGTGCCAACTTAAATATCCAAACATTCAC
>JAHDEO010000205.1 GCA_020628725.1 Saprospiraceae bacterium | reverse complement strand
GATTTTCGGCTATTTTACAACCGGACATTACATGCGGAATTGATGCGGCAGGAACGAACTCGTCGTCGTTTGCTAATACTTTTTGCTACTTCTATTTTGGTATTTGCATTGATTGGTTTTGTGATATATCGGCTGAATATACCGTCGATTGCCTTATTGAGTTGGATACCTATAGCGGCATGGGCTTCTTTTTTAGGCTGGCGAATCAGGAAATTTATTGCGGGATTCAAGCCTAAAATTATCCAAATGATTCTGGATTTCAGCAAGCATAACATGACTTACAGCCACAAAGCACTTATCCCACAAGAAAAATTTCTGCAAAGCCGTTTTTTCTCTTCCAAAGCACCATATTACAAAGGTGAGGATTATATTACGGGAATGATTGGAAGGCAACAATTCGAGTTGTGCGAATTGGACGTACGCAAAAACTCCAAGGTGGTCGGGTCGATGATTCCTGTGTTTCGCGGTATTTTTTTTCGGGCAAAGACTGCTAACGAATTTACCGGAGAAATCGTCATCATCCCCAAAGCAGAACGCCCTTACCTCACCCGCACCATCAAAGACCTGATTCGGCGCGGCGACTCGCTGCTGAACGTCAAATATCCAGATTTTAACGAAAAATTTATCACCTATGTGAGTCCGCAAGCAAAAACTGATGACATCATTCATCAATCATTTTTCGGCGTATTATATGAATTTGCAAAAAAAATAAACAAGAAAGTGTATATGTCATTTGCTGATGGTCACGTATATATCGCGGTATGGGAACCTAAAGACATCCTCGAACCCCGTATCTTCCAGTCTAATGTCAGTTTTAAATTGGTGAACGAATTTTATCAAGATTTGTATAATATCGTGAGTGTCATGGAAGAATTTGACAGGCTTCACTAATGCGTCAATGCGATAATGATACAATGCGACAATGAAAGACCTTTATCTGCTGGAAAAAATCCTCATTCGAGAGCGTAATTTGAAGCTACTTGCAGCATCCATTCTGCTGGCAGGTGGATTGGTGTTTGTGGTATTGATGTGTTTTTCTAAAACGGTGAAATTGTGCTTGGTATGTGCATTGGCAACATTGGTTTTATTGGTTTTAGGATTTAAATTCTTGTATGAAACACTAACTGTCTGGCAGCCTCACCGTCATCCTGTTTGGTTGCAAATCAAAGAAAATCCTAAGCAAATCGTCTGGGTGTATTCCAAAGATGTGCAAACTTCGCCCTACGGACTCGAAGTGTCGGGACACGCTGTTATGTTCTTCAAATTACTGGATAAGAATGAGTTAAGCATCAGTGTACCCCGCAAAAAAGCTCGCGCCCTCTCCGAATCGCTCAATCCCGTCTTGCCTCACGCTACCTTTGGTTATACCTTAGAACGCGCTCAATGGTATGTAGCCGACCCTTCATTTTTGATTAGGTAATTTTTGTATGTAACACAGTCTGTAGACTGTGATTCATTTTTTGCGATGCAAAAAATATATGCGGTCTGCAGACCGCACTACTTCTAGAAATTCTTACGAATGTTGGCTGCTATTTCCTCAAATTCTTCCTTAGAAAGTTGCACTTTCGGATTGGCAAAAGAATACTCTCGCATCGAATTAATCGGGATGAGATGGATATGCGCATGAGGCACTTCCAAGCCCACTACTGCCATTGTTACACGTTCACATTGGACTGCCTTATCTATCGCATGAGCTACTTTCTTAGCAAATACATGTAATCCTCCAAGCAAGTCATCCTCAAGGTCAAATATATTATCTGTTTCTTGCTTGGGAATCACGAGCGTATGTCCGCGTGTAACAGGATTGATGTCGAGAAATGCGAAATAACGGTCATCTTCCGCTATTTTGTAACAAGGGATTTCGCCATTGATGATACGTGTAAATATACTTGCCATCTTAATTTTGAATGTGTGAATTTTGATTTTTGAATGAATCTGAAATCAGAACGGCGTTTTGTATGCCTCCTCATTCAGAAAAGTTTCGTCAGTCAGTGTCTGTAGAAAATTAATGAGGTCTTCTTTGTCTTGTTCCGTCAATAACAATCCGGTTTCCATCGTATTTAAAACCGTAAAATCAGCAGTTGCAGACATTTGAATCCCCTCGTTATAATGGTCAATCACCTCTTCCAATGTACTGAATCGCCCGTCGTGCATGTACGGAGCAGTGACGGCGATATTTCTCAAAGAAGGCACTTTGAATTTGGCTCTGTCATTCGGGTCATTTGTCACTCTTTCTCTGCCGATGTCGGTGATATTCGCATCTGTATCCAAGCCATTATTCATGTATTGGTCGTTGGCGAAATTTATACCGCCGTGACAATGCACACAATCTGCCCCCGAAAACTCAGGAAAGAAGGGATTATATTCCATCTCAAAAAGAACGCGCCCGCGCTCTTCGCTTTCGGTCAGTTCAACTTCTCCCGCAAGATATTTATCGTATTTTGAGCTGAAAGACACAATACTTAACATAAATTGCTCCATCGCCAAACCCATTTTTTCTGCCGTAATTTCTTCCGAACCAAAAACCCGCATAAATTGATTGCGATACATTTCCTTGTCGCTCAATTTTGCGATAACATTTTCCAAAGTTTCATTCATTTCTAAGGGGTCTTCGATGGGTTCGAGTGACTGCTCGCGCAAGGTACTCGCCCGACCATCCCAGAAAAATTCATTTTCATGCCATGCCAGATTAAATACAGACATTGCCTGACGTTCTCCCGGCAACATCTCTACACCGATAGAAAAACGGCGGCGGTCAGAAAACCCGTCAAGTTGCTGATGACAACTCGCGCAAGATTGTGAACCATCTTTCGAGAGCATCGGATCGTAAAATAACATCCTACCCAATTCAACGCCTTGCACCGTAAGCGGGTTATCTGTCGGTAAATCCGGTGCAGGGAAATCACCATACTCAAAGACATAAGGTGTTTCATCTAATGTGACTGGCGTTTTCGGGTCATCTTTCGTACACGCTACCACCACTAAAACCATCGCAATACACGAAATAACTATGTGTTTTATTTTGAATAACATGTTAATTAGCTTATAGATTAGGGTAAACGAAAAGTCGTTTTTATAATGTATTTTTTAAAATTGGAAAATAAGCCCCGTCATTTGTCGGGACAAGCCTTAGTCGGCTGACATTTTATCAAATGGCAGACGACTAAACTTTACAATAAACTTAAAAATCAGCAAATTACGTATTACTAAAACATTTTTTTCGTTAGCCCTGCTTGATAAATAGAGATAAAATCACCTTGCGGTCCACCTATGGACTAAATAAAGAATTATTGATAAAATGTTCGTCTGTCAATGATTTTAAAAATTGTATTAAATCTTCTTTTTCCGATGTCGATAAATTCAAGGGGCGTATCAACTCGCTTTTATGCAGATGATTTTTTCCACCTGAATTGTAATGGTTGATGACCTCTTCTAATGTAGCGAGCGAACCATCGTGCATATATGGCGCAGTAATTTCTACATTCCTAAGCGTAGGCACTTTGAATAATGCCCGGTCGGACTCCTCCCCTGTCAATCTGAATCTTCCTTCATCTTCGTAATCCTCGTAAAGTCCGTTATTTTCAAAAGCATAATTCGTGAAATTGAAATCGCTGTGGCAATTGGCGCAGTTGGTTCTTTCACTAAAAAAAAGATTCATGCCTCTGATTTGGGCATCGGTCAGTGCATCCGTTTTATTGTGATGAGTAAATTGGTCGTACCAACTATATCCACTCAAAAGACTGCGTTCAAAACATGCCAATGCACGAGTAATCACAAAGGCATCCGGTTCGCGGTCGTAGGCTTCGCGTGCCATACGCACGTATGCAGAATCTTGGCTCAACCTATCAGCGATGAGTAAAATATTGAAATCGAACTCATTATGCTCTTGTATCGGCACTAATATTTGCATTTCCAATGTCGGCACACCACCCTCGCGGGTAAAGTAGGGATGGTAAGCTACATTGGCAAGCGTGGGTACATTACGTGTTCCTTCCCGATTTTCTACTCCCAAACTGATGGCTGTATCATCACTAAATGCTAATTCGGGATGATGGCAGGAAGCACAACTTACTGAGTTATCTGCTGATAAAACATTGTCGAAAAACAATTTCTTACCTAACTCCCAGCGTGCTTGTGTGAATTCATTCCCTTCGGGTGCAATGGGTTCGGGAAAGCCTATCGGCGTTTCCATTAATTCAGGGAAATAAAGCGGCTCTGCATCTCTCGTTTTTTGACAAGAAATTATGGTGAAAATTATAATTGAGCAATAGAGCCACTTCATTTTTTTGAATTGTAATTATTCAGAAGTCAGACCATTTTATTATCAGACGTCAGATACAACTTGATGTAAATAGGAGTTTTCAGTATTTTTCAAACCAACTATCTGACATCTGACAGCAAGACGGTCTGACTTCTGACCTCTCTATTTTGCAATCAATTTCCTCGTAATAATAGGTTGCCCTTCTTTAATCAGATTAATCATATAAAAACCTGCTTCGTCCACTTGTACATTGATAGCGGCGTTAGCATTTACCTCATCAAAATAAGCGACTTGTTTACCGAGCATATCTGTTACCGAAATTTGATAGATTAATATGTCTTCGGTTTCAAGATTGATGGTAAAATCACCGCCTTCTGCCGGATTGGGATAGACGGAAAAGTCGTTGACTTCACTAAAATCAACGATTGAAGTCGTTTTAGCCGTCATCGTGAAAACATAATCTCTAAAATTTTCGAGACATTTTTTTGCATCTCCGTAACCACCGTGTACGATAGCTCCCGCAGTCATTTCTATATTTTCTAATGCACGGGTATAATCCGCATCAAGACTGATAATCAATTCATTATCCTCATTAACGGTGAAGTCAACAGGCACTTCAGTTAAAAAATAATTTTCATCTCCCAAACCATGCAATTCGATAGTTTGATTGAAATTACTGCCGCCTTCGCCCTCAAAAGCCACGAAGCGGTAGCCACCTGCCCATCCCCAATGCATCGACGGCAGTTGAGGTGCAAGTGGGTGTGTGGATGGATATTGTGCAGGGTCTAAGTGGTTATGCGCCTCATCAACACCAATGTAAAAGCTGATTTTTTCAGCCGTATTAATATTGTGATTACCCAAATCTACCTCCGTGACTTCGGATGCATTCGTCAATATCCATAAATCTTCAATCGTCGTTTCCATACCACCATCATGTGTGATGGTGATTTCAGAAATATAATATTCCAAACGAGTGGTTTTGAAATCGTGTCCAAGATTGTTTTGTACCGCAGCATTCAGGGCAAAATCAGCATCGCCAAGTAGGTGACGAATATTGAGTTGGACATCATTTTGAGCAATAAGGCTCGTACTCAACATTGAAAGTACAACTAAGACAAGTAGAAAATTTTTCATGTATTTCTAAAATTATGGTGAGAAAATATTTGATACAGTATAGCACCAGAACAAAGATAATTATTTTCAGGCAGAAGGTGTTGGTTTTATGGTGACTTTGGTCAGGAAAATGATTCAATCGAATACACTTTGCCCATTTGAGAGGTCAGGACTTTTTCGGGAGTAACTTTCATTAATAATTTAATGATAGGTTGAGCAATAGGACTGTGTGCCATTTTCCCAAATCGCCATGAATTATTGACAATGTAATCGACTTTTGTTCTTCTTTTTTGCTCAAATATTTTGAAGGTTTCCTGAGAGAGATTGTTTTGTGCGAGTAAATTACTGATATAATAGGCATCTTCAATGCCCTGACACGCGCCTTGTCCCATATTGGGTGTGGTGGCGTGAGCAGCATCACCGAGTAAACAGGTGTTGCCCTTCGACCAAGTTTTAAGTCGTTTTAAATCAGTTATTTCGGCAGTATGAACAAACCCAACGTGTCCAATAATTTCGTTGACAATCGGAGCGAAATCCGTGAATAGAGACTGAATATATTTGACGTCTGTTTTGTAGTTGCCTCCGTCTATAGTGTGTACTGCAAACCAATAAACTTCATCGTCCGAAAGATTGGAAAAGCCAAACCTACGCTTGTGTCCCCAAGATTCACGTCCTGTGTACATTAGGGATTCAGGTAGTTTGAATTTGGAAATACCTCGCCAACAAATTTGACCGGTTCTACGAATTTCGGAATCAGGAAACAGATGCTGCCGCACCTGCGAATGTATCCCATCCGCGCCCAACACCATGTCTGCTTGAATCTGATGCTCTGAGAAATTGATTTGGATTTTGTTGTTTTCAGTGCTTTGTGAGGTGTACTTTTTGCCAAGTTCAATTTGTCCGTATTGGCTAAATTCATCAAAAAGCACTTGTTGTAATCGCCCTCGGTGAATGGCAATCGTACGGTTGCCCTGTTCGTCCTGTAGCAATTCGTTTTTGAGTTTTTTGACGGGTTGGAGATTAGAATGGGCAATATCCACTCTTTTGAGTTCTACCCCTTTTTCGAGCATTTTATCTTTGATGCCCAACCAGTCGAGTATTTTCACTGCATTGGGCTGCAACCATATTCCCGCGCCGATTTCGCTGAAGGCTTCCGCCTGCTCATACACAGTGGATTTTATACCCAATTTGTGCAATGCAAGTGCAGTCGTTAGCCCTGTAATTCCGCCGCCTATGATTGCAATTTTCATTATTAGAGATTGATGGAAATATCCAAAATTTCAAAAGTCATTGAACCTCTTGGAGTAGTGACTTCTGCTGTATCGCCTACTTCCTTACCCAGTAAACTGTTGCCAATAGGCGAAGTCGTCGAGATTTTCTTTTGTTTCAAATCTGCCTCAGCTTCCGAGACTAATGTATAAACAAATTCTTTTTTCGTTTTGGTGTTTTTGATTTTCACAGTAGAAAGGACACGTACTGTCGAGTCGTCCAGTTCTTCCGCTTTGAGTACGCGCGAATTAGAAAGAATTTTACTCAATTCGCTAATTTTTAATTCCAATAACCCTTGCGCGTCTTTCGCCGCGTCATATTCTGCGTTTTCCGATAAATCGCCTTTTTCTCTAGCTTCTGCGATAGCAGCCGACGCTTCTGCTCTACCTACACTCTTCATGTGTTCTAATTCCGCCGTCAACTCATCGAATTTAGCTTGTGTTAAATAACTAGTCATGTTAAGATTAAATTTAAGTTTAAGTCTAAGTCTAAGCTCAAGTTTAAATATGGGTTTTGGCGTAACCAAAACAATTGTTTTAAACTTGAACTTAGACCTAAACTTAAACTTCTAAAGAAAACAATGCACAGACAAATGCCTGTGCTTCCAATTTTTATAAAAAAAGAAGAACATCTCGCCGGAAATGTTCTTCTTTTTTACAAATGTACAAAAAATATTTATATCGTGTCAAGTTTTTGATTGGATAATTGTTGGATTCAACAACCCGTCAATTCAACAATTCATCAACTCCTCGATAAATAATTATATCGCTAAACGGACACCAATAGCATGAGTTCCGTCAAACGGATTGGTTGTTTTGTACGAATAATCAATACCAAATCGAGAGTCTTTATCCTTACCGAAAGGCACTTGGATTGTTGCTCCTGCTGCCAATCCGGTATGTACATTGGTACGCTGTGCATCATCAAGCAAACCGTCTTCGTAGCGATAGCCTGCACGTATCATAAACATCTCATTGAATGCATACTCAATCGCGCCACCAAATTGGTCGCGGGTAAATGAGTTGGAAACGAAAGCCACCATGACACTCAGGCGCTGTGTTTCGTTCGCAAATTTGAAATCGTAACCACCACCAATATTAAATACTGATGGTAAGTCAAATGCTTTCAAACGTGGGTCAGAGGTAAAACCTTCATTACCTGTAACCGGACTTTCGTTACTTGGTGGAGAGAATGTCGGGAAAGAGAATCCCGCACCTTTGTATTTCACCGCTGTACCGATATTGCGGAGGCTGATACCGATTTTCAAGCCGCCTGTTTGATACTGAATGCCTGCATCAAAGCAAACACCTGTCGCACTCACATCACTTGTAGCTTGCTCAGAAATCAAGCGTGTCAAGAAACCTACGCTGATACGCTCAGAGAATGCATGTGCATAACCGATACCAAGATTGAAATATAATGGTTCATAAGTCACACCTAAGCCTTCGGGTTGGTTCACGGTAGTCACAGGGATTTCACCGAAATCAACAGACATTAAACTCAATCCTAAAACGCCATTTTCACCGATGCGCTGCCCAAGTCCCAAACCATTCAAACCAATATCTGAACCTCGTAAGTAAAAAGTATGGCTAAAATTCAATTCCGTTTGATTGACACCTATAAGCCCCGCAGGGTTGATACGCAATGCTTCAACACCACGCACATGTCCGATTCCCAAGCCATACATGCCCGAACTTTGCGCCCAAGGGTTCAACAGTAGCTCGTAAGCTCCCGCTTGCCCTTGTCTATCCGGGTTGCCGGCTTCTGCCTGAAAAGCAAACCCGACAAGAAATATTATTGATAGTATTAAAAATCTTTTCATTTTGATATAATTATTGTTTCATGGCTACAAGGTTTCATTGATTCATTGTTGATGTGGTTTCATTGTTTTTATTTTCGCTACACGAAAAAACAATATAACAATGAAGCAATGAAACCATGTAGCCATGAATACTTTTCTACAATCCGATAGTATCAAATTCGCGGACACCACCGAACCACTTAATGACTTTCTCACCTAAGCCGGAAGCACTCGCATCAATGTGAATGATGTATACACCACTCGCCACGCTGATACCTTGCTCGTTTTTCAAATCCCAATCTTGTGAAGTGACCAATTGGTCTGTACCTCTACTCAAATCAGGCTGTGCATCACGGTTGTAGGTACGAATGAGTCGTCCGTCCAATGAGTAAATGCTGATTTTACACTTAGGAGGTAAGTTGGTGAATTTCACTACTTGGTCCAAACTACTATTTTCATATGCAGAGAATCCGTAGTAAGGATTCGGTACTGCATTAATCAAGTCGAGCGCATTCTCTGCAACTGTTTGGTCACCTGTAGTCGCTACTCTGCTTGCATCAATAGTGAATTCGTAAGTCGGATAGCCATTATTGGTTGTAGGCGTTTCTGTTACTTGGAATGGATTGTCCACTCTCAATTTGAAAGTCACATCATTCGGAATGATACCATCGTCGATAGAATTCAATTCTACCGCAGGAATTGGTGCTACCGAAACCCATGCAACATCTGCCCATGCAGCCGCATTGGTGATGGTATTTGCACTACCAATACCATTTACTTGCGTCTGACCTTCATCATATAATGTAGTTGTTACATAAATATGGTGTTGCGCACCAAATGACAACTCTGCAATAGATGAAGGATTTTCCGTAACAGAAAGGAAAGTAGATGGATTCCAAATCATATCAACACCTGTCGCGTCAGGCTCAGGTAAGAAGTCACCTCCGTAGAAGGTATTCTCACTGAAGAACATATTGAGACGCTCACCTGTCTCTACATTGATAGCATAACCCGGGAACCATGACATACCATTACCTGTACCGTCAGGTTGACCGTCTTTGCCTACAGATGGTGCATTTCTGATTTTGAAGAAAGAATCATCTTCGGCAGGAATACCACCTATATCTGCGTAGAAATCTGTAAATGAACTAACTACAATACATCTACTCCATTTTGATTTATCAGAAGTCAATACAATATCTACATTTGGCAATTCATTTCTACGTCTGTTACCACCTGTGGTAAATTGACCATTGATAAATGAATTATTTGGTCTTGGTGTAACGAACCAATCGACACCACCACCGATAGCAAATGGATTAGCCGTTGTCAGGTAGAATGGAGCCCATGCACCATCAAGTACCTCGCTGTATACTCTGTTCGGGTCTCTCAATTCATCCGGCTCACCTGCTCCAGTTTTGATATAATTACTTACAAAACCTATAGCATCGTCCTGAATATTCGTGTACCACATAACCCCTGTAGGATCGGCATACTGAACAGTAGCACCGAAAAATCCATTATCATCAAATGGGTCGTCATAAACTTCACCCGTTTGTCCCACTGAAATAGAAATACCTAATTCAGGTATCAACTGTTCATATGCTGAACCTACGGGTTTTTCGTTCCTAATAGTAACCCCATTACCTTCCAATATCCACCCGATTGTATCTTTCAAGTCTGTACTTTCAAAGTCATCATCTATTAATCTTAATGTATAAGTCCCTCCTTTCAAATTTAATGGATCGTAGACTTTTACATTAAAAGGCCCAGAGTTTGACTGATAGGTAAAGTTTTCTTGTTTACCTGTTTCGCAAATAGCTTTAGCAGATTCTTCTGTCAATTCCAGAAAAATCCCTCCCATACCTTCTCCATCAATACGAGTAATTTCAGGTGCATCTCCATATTGAGTGTTGATACGTGTACCATTTTCCTCTGGATCGTTTATATGAGGAATGCCTGTATATGTTTTGATGTTACGACGACCTTGCAGATATGGCGTTTTTTGGGTATTTTCAACATCATTTGGATCGAATGGCAAGTAGTTATTATAAGCGTAAGCTATCGCAGAAAAATAATACTTTTTATGATTGACCAAACGTGTCTCTTCCGTAGCAAATTTGTCATCTCTGATACTAAAAGAGTGACGAATTCCAGTGTCATCAGCCTCTACTTTAATGACAGGGCTGAAAATATCAGGGAACAAATTTTCATCTAAAGCTTCATAGTTAATTATGGTACCAATACCATCACGAATATCTACTGTTGCAATCAATCTTGCCTCATCAGGATTATTAAAATTACTAACTGTAGGTGTCAATAATTGATAAATAGAATACCCTTGAAAAACATAGAGAGAGTCATCATATATTGATGGTATCAAAGGATCTCTTTCGGTATATTCTTCATTGAAATTATTCGAACTTGACGCATTAGAAAGTGTTAAAATCAATTCCTTATCTAATTCTGTAATAGTAATATCCGGTGCATCAGGCCCATCGACAATGTCAAAACAACTATCAAAAAGTCCTTGTGCAATCCTATCTGCACTAAGTAGTGGCGCATAGCTGGGACAAGGATAGTTACCTTCCGGAACCCATACCGCCCCAACAATAACCTCATTAGTTGTACCCGGGTTCAAGGTGAAAGGACCAGAAGACTGTACAAAACGACGGTCATCAGGGTCATTACCTACGCTACACTCTGACCAACCACTACCAGCCGGATCATCAGGGAACATATACGGTGTTGGGTTTGTACCTTCCATATAACCATCGCCGCCTTCTTCTACAGGCGTGTCATCTTTCCAGAAACCGGACAGGTAACCATAGAAATCCTGAGCTTCCTCAGGGTTGGTAGTAGCCGGTGGATCACTTGGGTCGAAGTTGTTGTTGTAGTAAATGAAAGCAGACATACCGATTTCGTTACCAAACTCATCTTTAGGACCTCTAAAGTAATCGACACCCAACATTGGTACGCGTGTACCATAACCATTTACACCTTCACAATCAGGATCAGTACCTTCACCGTTATAGACAATACCGAGTGATTCTTCTACGACACATCCTACGTAGTCATTATTCCAACATCCTAAATCCGGATCTACCCATTGACCAATATAAGTATCAAACAAAGCTACCGTTGCTTTATTGAGGAGAGTGTACTTGTAAAAACTCATATTGTTGATAGGATTGTCTGTCTCGTAAGCAAAAGCAAGTGCTTGTATCTCCATACCAATTTGGTCAGCGCCCGTTTCAGAGTGAATATTTCCTACATCATTATAAATCCACCAAATCATCTGATCAGCATAAGATACATCTGAAATGCTACTTGGCTCACAACCAATCACGCCAATTTGTGGAATATCACCTGCATATGGATCGTAGATACCATCTGCATTTTCATCGTAAAATGGCGCAAGGTCTGTATTAAATGGTAATTGAAACCCTACCAAGCCTTGAAAGTATTCGTTGTTACGAGCGGGCCATCTGAGAAGTGATTCAGGCACCTCACCATCTACTGAGTTATCAGGTAAACCATCACCGTCGTCATCCTTAAGATA
>JAHDEO010000204.1 GCA_020628725.1 Saprospiraceae bacterium | reverse complement strand
AAATTATGACACAAGCACAGTATAGAATTTCAGACCCCCAAATCAACCAAACACTTGCACGTATGCACGGCGAGGCTTCTTCAAATGGATTCGCGATTGTGAAAGGTATGGTAAAAGGCGCATTGCGTATGCAACTCCAACCCAGAGATATGAGTGATGCTTATCTGGCAATTTCGAGGGGGCAAGGCGAGTATGTTTATCAACTTTTGAGAGAGCGAAATGCGAAGCACATCGTTGAATTCGGAACTTCATTCGGTATTTCAACTATGTATCTTGGTGCGGCGGCGAAGACTACGGGCGGTAAGGTGATTACTACTGAATTATTGCCAAAAAAATGCCGTGTGGCACAACAAAATTTTGAGGAAGCCGGACTGGAAGATTGGATTGAATTACGGGAAGGCGATGCGCTCGAAACGCTGCGCAACGATGTACCCGACGGTATTGATTTTTTACTGTTGGATGGATGGAATGACCTGTACTTGCCTTTATTGAAATTGCTCGAACCAAAGTTCAAAAAAGGTACATTGATTTACACGGATAATGCTTCGTTTGCGAGCGCACGTCCTTTCCTGAATTACATTAAGTCGAATCCTGATAAATATAAAACGCAACGTATACAGGATGCTAAAGGTGGGTCGGAATTGACAGAGGTTATTACGTAGTAAATCGCGTAAAAGTAAAAAGTCAACCGTCATTCCAAACTTGATTTGGAATCTGTTGGGTCTTGGATGATGTCAGAGAGAAGCATTAGCTTAAAATCGCTCTCTTGCGCCCAAAAGATTCTGAATCCAGTTCAGAATGACGGTTACTTTTCTTGTTCTTTGAAGAAAATTATTGTTTAATCAACTGCCTGACCACTCCCCCATTTTCTGTATTCAAATGTAGAAAATACATACCTGATGCAAAGTCTCCTGCTGAAAATCGGAGGTCATAATTTCCTGCGATTTGGCGATTGTTGTGTAGCACTTTAACCAATTTCCCCGTAGCATCGTATAATGCGACATGCACGTGTTGTGTCTGCGCGAGCGCGTAATTCAAAGTTATAAATTCACGATATGGATTCGGATAAACACTTAGCAGTAAAATATCTTCATTCGGTGTGACTACAGAAACATCCATATCAGCCGTTGGGTCGGGCGCAGGGATTTCTTGCTGGTCTTTTGGTGGTGCGGGTGTGTCTATTGGATTGAGATAATTTTCACCTGCATTCGTATAAAAACCTGTGAAAAATGATTCCGGTGAATTGGGAGTTGCCATGCCATTATCCAAATAATAATAATCCATTTGTGCTTTTTCAGCCGTCAAATCTAATATAAAATAACCGTGTTGGATGACATCCATATGTTTGTTGTGTGGATTATATGCCGGAAAAACACTTGCCAATATACTTGCAAGTCCTGCTCCTATTGCCTCGTCATAATTATCGGAACTGATACTTGGCGTCACACATTCTACCGCAATTGAGCCCATGCCGTTTTCAGCATTATAAACAAGCGTATCACGCGGTGCTGTAGTGATGTCAAATGCCAGTGAAATATGGGCATCTCCCGTCACAATCAACACATTGTCAATATCATTTTCTGAAATATGATTAATGACTTCTTCGCGCTTGGTGGGATAGCCATACCAAGTATCCAAGAAAATATGCCTTGCGCCATTGAACAAAGTCATGTCGATTTCCTGCAAAAACAACTGTGCAAAAACGATTTGATTGCCCACGACTTTCCATGTAGCCGTTGAGTTAGAAAGTCCATCTTTAAACCATTGCATTTGCTCCTGTCCTAAGAGATAACGCTCAGGGTCTTCAAGTGTAGGGTCTTCCAATGTATCGACCTGCTCCACTCGCGCCTCGTGACGTGTATCCAACATAATTACATCCGCCATATCACCATATGAAAAGCTGCGATAAACGGTTTGTGTAGCATTATCACGAATAGGTACCCATTCAAAAAGGGCTTGGGTAGCGGCGTTTTTACGGTCTGCGTAATCGCCTTCATTTGGGGTATGATTCATGGCGCCATCAAGCCATGCATCGTTGGCAACTTCGTGGTCATCCCAAATCAAAATAAATGGATGTTGTTGCATCGCACGTCGCAAATCTGCATCCAGTCTGTAATATGAATATCGTATGCGATAATCACTCAGTTCCAGTATTTCATGGTCGGGTTGGTGTCCGCGCCCTACTTCTTCGGTGTAACCATAGCCGCCTGTTTGGTACTCATAAATGAAATCACCAAGATGCAATACGGCATCAATATCATTGCGCTCCGCCAATCGCCCGAAGGCACTAAAATAACCTGATTGATAATTATTACAAGAAGCAACAGCAAACTTCAAATGCTCGCTCGCCCCTGTGGGTGCGGTACGTGTACGTCCCGTAATCGACGTGCCATCCAATGCTGAGAAACGATAATAATAAGTTGTCGCAGCGTCCAATCCCGCCACGTCAAGTTTGACGGTATAGTCGCGTTCGGCATTTGTCGTATATATGCCTGAGGCAATGATATTCGCGAAAGCAGTATCGGTTGCCATTTGCCAATTCACATCAATTGGTTGGTCGGCGGTAGGTGTTACCCGCGTCCATATTACAACGGCATCGGCAAGCGGGTCGCCGGAGGCTACGCCATGATAAAACGGCTCCAGAATTGGGTCAAACGGAAGAGACTCATCGGCTGCTCGACTATTTAAATGAGGTCCGGTATCTTGAGCAAAGCCATTAGAAATTATAGATAAAAGTAATATAGTAAGTAAGTACAAATTTTTCATCCTCAAAGATAAGGAACGGTAGACGGTGAATGGTAGACGGTGGACGGATTTTTTTCATAATTTAACAAAAAGCTGATATAGAGGATGGTAAATAACAAACGGCGAACGACTAACAAGGAATCATTCATTCACTGCTAATTGTTCGCCGTCAAGCCGAAGGTGTTAGTTTACCGTATCTTCTACCAGCCTTGGCAACGTTTGTAACTTTCCCAATTACAACGTGTTGACCTTTCAGCTTTTTCTATACGTTTGAGTTCTCTTTCTGCTCTGGACATTCTATTTCCCAAAACGTATTTCATATTGAATGCAACAGAGTGTAAGTTGGTGAAATCGGTATTGGTCATGAAGTTGTGGCGAAGTCCCGCGCCATAACGTGCTTCAAAACCTAACTCTAATTTCCTAAAGAATGTAATACCATAACCTACTTGTGCAAATACACGCGCAGATACACCATCTGTAATATCTGTGTAATCATTGATGTAGGTGGCATCACGGAAATTACCTTGTCTGCCCGGATCGAAAGTTTGATTATGACCTCTTACGGATATGTAATTACCGAATTGATAACCTACATTAGAGCCAATTCCACCATATAAATTGAAAAATTTACGGTTGAGAAAGCCAAATACCGGTACTCTCTTTAGCAGGACCGCTTCTGCATCTATCTCATTTCCATGCAGAATGATATTTAGGTTGGAGTAACCATAATTATCATTATCGTATAGATATACTGCATCCATTCTATTAAAGATAAATACGCCGGAAGTGTGGAGTTCGACGTTGCGCCATCTCTCCGGTTCAAAGACCAATGATAAGCGGAAATTCGGATTATCGCAGGCACTTGAGTACTGAGAGGAATTTGGCAAATCAAAGAATGACTCCAAATCTTGCGACAATCTGCCGTCAGTTTTTCTTAGAATGGTTTCAGTAGAAAGTCCGGGCAACATATCCCAATCCTGTCCGAGAGAAATACCGAATTTCTTGACTTTCATTTGAGCTTCTGCCTGAAATGTAAAAGCAAAGGCAAACAAAGCCACTAGTAAGAGTAATTTTTTCATAAAAGACATAGTTTTTATATTAGATAAATAAGGAATTTACTATAAGGCGTAATAATGAAGGAATGACTAAGAGAAAGCAACTCTTCTTAATCATTCCTTCATATTGATAAGCGTCTGTTATCCATTCATCGTTTTTACCAGCCGCTACAACGCTTGTATTCATTCCAAGTGCAGCGTGTTCTTTCGGCTCTTTCTGCACGTTTGAGTTCTCTTTCAGCTTTGGACAGTCTGCTGCCTAAGACATATTTGAGATTGAAAGCGGTTGAATGTAAGTTGGTGAAATCAGTATCTGTTGCGAAGTAGTGACGAAACCCCGCTCCATAACGAAACTCAAAACCTAATTCTATTCTTCTGAAAAATGTAACCCCAAGACCTGCTTGTGCAAATACGCGAGCAGATACACCGTCATTTACATTGTCATAATCATAGAAATATTCGGATTCCCAGTCACCTGTTTCCCTGTCGGGCTGTATAGTTCTATAGGAATCTATTGACATATAATTACCAAATTGATAGCCGACATTGGAGCCGATACCACCGTATAAATTCAAGAATTGCTTGTTAAGGAAACCAAATACAGGAACCCTCCTAAGTAAGACGGTTTCCAAATCGATTTCACTTCCATGTAGTGTGAAATTTAGATTTGAATAATCACCATTGTCATCTCGATTATAGAAATACACGCCATCTCTTCTATCAAAGAGAAATACGCCGGAGGTATGTAGTTCTACATTTTTCCAACGCTGTGGTTCGAATACCAATGATAAACGGAAATTATTGTTTTCGCAAAACATGGAAGACTGATAATAACTCGCCGAATTTAAGAAAGGTTGAATAACTTCTGCTGTTCTAGTGTCAGTTTTCTGCAATAGCATATCCGTAGAAAGTCCGGGCAACATATCCCAGTCCTGTCCAATGGAGATACCAAATTTCTTAACTTTCATTTGAGCGTTTGCCTGAAATGTGCAAGCAAAAGCAAACAAAGTCACTAATAAGAGTGATTTTTTCATAAAAAACATAGTTTTTAGACTTAATGGAATGCTTTCATTTATTGCATTAAGTCGTTTGTAATTGACAAAAAGTAATTGTTAATGGGTTTTAACTATTGTTAAACGTAAGTTATTAAAAAATATTGGTTTATCAACGCCGCATGTAACACTTTAACTATTGTTAAAGTTTTGACTAACGATATGTTATTTGGCAATTTTAACATTTTAAAGAATATTCCTAAGAAACGACATGTAATTTTTGGCAACAAATTTAATCAAAAAAGTGACAAAATGAATAATTTTCACTTTTTTGGTAATTTTTTACATCAAAAACTTGCACAAATAAAAAAGTGTAACTAATTTAGCGACATGAAATGAAAACAAATAAATGATACTTTAGGAACGACGCATAAATAACTTTGCATTTTGACCGCTTCTTTCACACTTATTTTTCACTTTGAAATCAGTCATTTATCCCGATAAATTCCTTCTTTCAAAATAAAAACTAAGCGTAAAATAAACTGCCCAAACATACAAACCTATTTATGCCTCGTTCCTCATAAAATTTTCATGCTATGCTAAATTTAATCCAACAAGTTTTTACCGGGACTACTCCCACTCAAATTTTACAAACGGCACCAAAGGCTACAGTTAAACAATCACCACAAAAAAAAGCCAACCTTACACCTTCTTCCAATGCTCCTGAAAAAGAACCCGAAACTCCTGTAGAAGCCACGCGCATTGCCAAGTTGATTATGGTGACATCTGCCAATAACAACAAATTCTACGAGATGCGGGATAATAAAGACGGCACATTTACCGCTAACTATGGACGTGTAGGCAGTGCAGGTACAAATGCTACGTATCCAATTGGTTCATGGGATAGAAAGTATAATGAAAAAATCCGAAAAGGCTATAAAGACCAAACCAGTCTTTTTGCTAATGTCGTCAAAAAAGAAACACAACTTCTTGAAATAGAGGATGATATAGTCGAAGCTTTAATTCAAGAGTTAATGCAAGCGGCACGTAAATCCATTCGATACAATTATATGGTATCTGCCGAAGAAGTCACCCGTCAACAAGTAGAAAAAGCTCAGGCAATACTTGACATCCTCGTTTCGAGAGTGAAAAAGGGCATGAGAACTGCCAATTTCAACGATAAATTACTGGAACTTTACCAAGTCATTCCACGCCGTATGTCGCGTGTCAAAGACCATCTCATCACCAAGCCCAAAAACGAAAAACACCGCGAAGCCATCCGTGAAATGCTATCCAAAGAACAGGAAACCCTCGACGTGATGCGAGGACAAGTTGAAATCAACGAAGAACAAAAAGACAACAAAGAAGTGCAGGAAAAAATGACCTTATTGGAAGCAATGGGCATCCAAATTGAACCTGTAGAAGACCAAGAACTCACAAAAATGATAAAGCGTATGATGGGAACCAATAAAGGTTTGTTTAAACGCGCTTACAAAATCATTAATTTGCGTACTCAAGAAGCTTTTGATGATTATCTGTCTAATGCAAAGAGTAAAAAAACGGAATTATTCTGGCACGGTAGCCGCAATGAAAATTGGCTTTCTATCATGAAATCCGGCTTGGTTTTGCGTCCTGCGAATGCCGTTATCAACGGTAAAATGTTCGGTTATGGATTATACTTTGCCGATAAATTCCAGAAATCGCTCAATTACACCTCACACAGAGGTGCATATTGGACGGGCGGTAATTCGAAGAAGGCATTTCTCGCGCTTTATGACGTACACGTAGGCAAGCAACTTAAAATCAAAAGACATGCTTCTTGGTGTTACGAACTCTCAGAAAAAAATCTTAAAAAACGCGGCGACGATTATGATTCCTTATTCGCCAAAGGCGGTGCCGACCTTATTAATAACGAATATATTGTCTACAATTCAGCGCAGTCTACTATTCGTTATCTCATCGAAGTTCAATAAGGTAGCTCGGTCTGTAGACCGCACCATTTTTTGCTACACAAAAAATAAATCACGGTCTACAGACCGTGTTACCATTCAATCATTAAAATTATACATTGCTCATGCCAAACACATTAGAAAAAGCTTATCGCCACATCGACATTCACGTTGTCAGAGAAGTGGCAGAATACCTCATGATTACAAACCTTGAAACAACAACTCTGGAGGTAAAAGATGCCCTACGTTATGCAGGATATATTGCTTATCAAGCGGATGTATCGCATATTATGGATGTTATTGCCAAACGCAGCCCCAGTTGGCAATACGCTTGTAATGGTGTTTTCCGCCAATACTCTTTCAAACAATACTTTGATTTCCAATTAACTCCACAAGTACCGAAGTATTCTTTGAACTAACGAGTTGATGGGTTGACGAGTTGTTGAGTTGATGTAGGAAAGTCGTCAATTCAACAATTCATCAACTCGTCAATTCATTTTACAAACTTCATCACCTCACGCAAATCAACATATTTAAAATTCTGTGCTTCGCGGACTTTTTCGTCATTATAATTGAATCCGTCTTGAACAACTAAGATTCCGGCGGGGAATTGGTCGTTAAAATCGCCTTTCATGACCTCCAAACCATCGGTTTCTTCTACTCCATCTACTGTCCCGTCTTTGATGAAGAAGGAATTGATATATTTTTTCTTTTTCGTATCAAAAATCGCATAAGAAAAATTGCCTTGACTGGAAGCAATCAGGTAGTTGGGAGGAATGAGTGCCAAGCCTTCTATGTCGTGACGGATTTTTTTATTGGCTTTGGTACTACCATTGAGTAAATAGCCTTCGGTGCTTGTATTGGGTTCGGCAGAAAATGCGTGGATACCCGTTTGTTCTTCGCCTACGTATAGCGTGTGCGTAGCATCATTCACGACCATACCTTCGACTTTAGTAGGGATTTTAATGTTGCGAACTTCATTACTAATTAATTGACTGTCAGCTAAATCAGCGGAAATCTGTTTAACTTCTCCAGTCTTACTATTAACAAAATTATACAGTATATCATTTTCGCCTTTGTACAAGCAAAAACCGTAAGGGCTAAATGTGCCTAAGTTGATTTTGTAATCGGGCGTGTCGTTGATTTTTCCATTTTTATCAATCACAAAAATGACGATAGAATTATCCGTACGACAACTTCCTGCGAGAATATCCGCCTTACCATCTCCAAATTTGACCTTGCGACGCACGTCAATATTATTCACTTTGCCGCAGGCTATGTATTGCAATTCTTTACCCGAAAGGTCGTAGGCATGAATACCGTTTTTCTTATTCGAACCAAAAACAACACTCTTTTCCGGTGCGCTGATATTGTACCAAATCGCAGGGTCGTCGGCAGCATCTTCGGCAGGATTGAGAGAGTTGACAGGTTCGGTTTCGAGCGTGGCTTCTATCGAATCGGAGAGTTTGGATTGCGAGGTTTCGGCGTTTTGGTATTCTACCGGATTGTCCCTTGCTTCGGTATTTTTGCCGGATTGGTTTTTGTTTGTGCAGGAAAAAAGCGTAAAAGTTGCGAGCAAACAAAAGGCAGAGAAAGTAAGGATTTTCTCACTCTTCATATGTTCTGAATTTATAAATGTGTGGGGAAATATTCGTAAAATTAGTCAATAAACATCACTCAAATGTCAAGGTGATATTAAGTTTGTATTAAGGGAATTTTGATTGCCCACACGCCCCAACCCCTTTATTTGTGCCATATGGCACAAATAAAGGGGTTGGGGCGTGTGAAAGCTAACCACAACACTAAAAAATATACCTCAATCCCAATCTCGCCTGCCATCTCGAATCTAAACTAAAGTCATTCGAGAACGTCTCTTTCAATTCGGTATCAAACGAATAAGTCGGAACACCATCCGCATCTACGCTCACGCCTACGGGTTGCGTATTAACGGGGAGTTGCTTCACGCCCCAATTTGAACTGAGTAAATTCCCGATATTCAACACATCCAAACTGAACTGAATACGCTGTGTACGCTCACCAATTGCAAATTTATAATCTTGCAACAAACGGAAATCCCACTGCGAATACCAAGGGGCGAGAATCGCGTATTTTTCCATGTATTGACCACGATTATCCTTCATGTACGGGTCTTGCTGAATGTATGCACGGAAGGCTTCGCGTTGCTCTTCGCTGGCAAAGTTTTGTGCATCCAATTCGGCATCCGTTGGAATATAAATCAAGTCATTCAAGCCCGAACCATCGCCGTTGATGTCGCCCGAATAGGTGTAGCTAAAGCGATAATCAGCTGTGAAATCACTCGCTGTTGTACCACCTTGCGCGTATTGGAAGAAAGTCGAAAGCGTCGTCGCCCAATTGCCGTATTCAAAAGTTTTATACGCTGCACCAAACCAACGATGACGTGTACCATATAATGAAGGCGCAAGAATTTCCTGATTTACATTACCAAAAGCAGGGTTGCGCTCAAAGGCATCACTCGAAATCTCCGCATCAATCGAAGAAGCATCTTGTGCGTCCGTGAAGTTGTAACCGACCGTGAAGTAACCGTCTTTAAATGACTTTTCTATTTTGAAACCCATGTTGAATTGATAACCTATATTGGTATTATCAAATACATAACCCGTTCCGAAAATAGGTCCGCCAAAAAGCTGTGAATGGTCGGCGGCGGTATAAATAGGGCGAGTATCCGCCGCGTCATTCAATGTACCAGTAGGCGGTTTCAGGCTGTAATTGCGAACAAAGGGGGCGTTGACATCTTTGATAAATAGGGCATCAATGGTCGTAATCCAACCACCTTCAAATTTTTGGTCGTAGCCGAGACTGGTTGACCACGTCTGCGGAAATTTGAAATCATTTGCCGTCTTATTATAAAACCACCAATTCGGATTAGCCACCTGATTTCCAACCCATACAAAAGGAATGCGCCCTGCAAAAAAGCCTGTTCCACCACGCAACTGCATCGTTTGGTCGCCTTTAATGTCGTAATTAAAACCGAGACGCGGCGAAATCAAAGGTGTCTGTTCCGGCAAATCCAAATGGTCAAAAACCACCGTATTTCCATCTTCATCAAACCACTCTAAAGTCGGATCATAACAGCAGTTTCTGTCAATATTTTCTTGTAATTTTTCTCTCGTATCAAAATACAAAGGCATATCCGCACGCACACCAACCGTCAGTGTCAATTTGTCCGTAGCCGCCCATTCATCTTGCAAATAAACAGCAGCCTGACCTACGTTGGTTTCTGCCAATGCCCAGCCTTCGCCAAGTTCGCCGTCTGCGCCACCGTTGGCATCAAACGTACCTTGCGCTGCGGGAAATGCACCATCAAATGCACCGACAGCAACGCTATCCAAGAAGGCTTCGACGCTCTGAAATCCACCGCCAAATGTACCGCCATCATTCGCGCCGCCATCATAGACGCCAAGATTAAACGAGTTATCAAAATCAAACTTCTCCAAACTCGCACCTACTGTAATCGTGTGTTTTCCTGCATAAACATTTACATTATTCGAAATTTGTAAAACGTCTTGGCTCAATTTATTATTAATCGAAAATGGCTCATGCCCCGCTACGATGTAGCGAATACCGTCACGGTTAATATTAATCACCGGAGCAGGCGTGCTAAACGGGTCGCGATTGTCGCGATAAGCAGAATATCCGGCTTGGAATTTATTGGAAACTTTATTGCCAAATAACGAACGCAATTCCAAAATCCCCGAATGAATCAGGTTATTGATACGATAGCCCGAATTTTGAAATTGAAGCGTCGTCAAATCCGGTCCGCGTCGTCCGATAGCAGAAGGGTGTGCGGGTTTATCGGCAAAAGCATCGAGGAAATTATAGGTAAGTGTTAAGCTATTATTCGTATTAATATTAAAATCTAACTTGGCAAGACCTTTCAAACTATTGGTCGAATGAAGATAGCCCTCATACAAACCCGGGTCGTAACCCAGTCCCAATAAAGCATCTCTCACCGCAATCAAATCCGCTTCCTCTACACGCGAAACATTTTGCCCCGACCTGTCTGCATTATTCGCAATAAAAGTCGTTCCCAAATCCTCGCGATTATCAATTTCGGCATTGAGGAAAAAGAAGACCTTGTCCTTGATAATCGGACCGCCGAGCGTAAATCCCGCCTGATATTGGTCGAGGTCAGGCACTACGATTTCGTCACCTGCGACCTTGCCGCCCGTCAAATCCTGATTACGGTAAAAGCCAAAAATACTTCCTCTCAATTGATTCGTACCCGACTTGGTCACCGCATTGACCGCCGCACCCGTAAAGCCCGATTGCGTCACATCATAAGGTGCCACCGACACCGTAATCTGCTCAATGGCATCCAAGGAAACCGGCTGTGCATTCGACTGTCCGCCCGGTGTGGCGGCATCCAATCCGAAAGGATTATTGAAGATAGAACCGTCGAGGGAGAAGTTGTTATACTGGTCATTTCTACCTGCAAATGAGTTGCCGTC
The DNA here is from genome assembly GCA_020628725.1 of Saprospiraceae bacterium. Classification (GTDB taxonomy): domain Bacteria; phylum Bacteroidota; class Bacteroidia; order Chitinophagales; family Saprospiraceae; genus JAHDEO01. The sequence goes on along the minus strand of JAHDEO010000204.1, from coordinate 776 downwards.
TGCCGTAGGTGTCAGGCGCGTATAGTCTGAGGCAGAGCGACTTATGGTAGGCAAGCTCTCAATAGTTTCGGTGGAGATATTGGTCTCGGCACCGGTGCGTTCGTTGTTGAGGATGCTGTTGCGCTCGGCAGTCACCGTCACGCCTTCCAACTCAATGCCTTCCTCTTTGAGCGAGGTATTGAGGGGCAATTTTTGAGCAAGCGCGAGGTTGATACCGCTATTGGTTTCCGCCGCATAACCCAAGAAGCTGAACTCAACGGTGTAAGGTCCGCCGACGCGGAGGTTGGGTAGGTTGTAACGTCCGTCGGCGCGGGTGGTCGTGCCGTATTGTGCGCCCGAAGGGGTGTGCGTCGCCACCACCGTAACACCCGGTAGCGGGTCGCCACTCGCATCGGTTACGAGTCCGTTGACACTGGCTGTCGTGACCTGCGCGTACATACACGCCCCCACGAACAAACTCAAAATAGTGAGTAGTAGTTTGATTCTCATACGTTTACAGATTTTTAGTTGATGTGAACTATTTCTATCTGTAAATGTACGGAGATTTTTTATTATGTTTTGGGGTTGTTAACATTTGGGGTGGGGAGTGTTAGTAAACCGTACAGGCGAATTCATTCGCCATGTCCGATATAATTTGGAATCTTTTTGCTTTTGGACTTTAAATGATATTTCCAGTCTGAAAAAATATCCGTGGAATCTAACTCATAATCTTCTAAGATGTCTTTCGTACCGATAATTGTATCTTTATATTGTTGAATTCTTTCAAGGAAATTTCT
>JAHDEO010000203.1 GCA_020628725.1 Saprospiraceae bacterium | reverse complement strand
TTTGATACTTGGTTTATGGGGCGGGAACTGATACACGGTCGGTTCCCGTTTTTTTATTTTATGCTTACATTGTTTCATGGTTGAATGGTTTTATAATTCGTAAGTGTTGCCCTGCAAAAACAAAACAATAACAATGAAGCAATATAATAATGAAACCATGACAACTCTATAATTTAACACTTCCTCAATCATTTCCTTCCTCCACAATCTCAACCTTTACAAACGAATCACGTTTAATATCCTGTGCGAATGTATTTGAGGTAACGAAAAATATTGCCCTCAATTTGACCGCTTGCCAAATTCATCGTACCTTGCTTTCAAAAGTGACTCGGTTACGAGTTACGGGTTACGAGTTACGGGTTATATGATTATTTCGCAAAGCGAAATAAAAAACTCGCAACCCGTAACCCGCAACCCGTAACCCGCAACTTGCAACTCGTAATGACTACTTGTAATTTTTCTTTAACTGATAGTCAGGTGCTTACAGCGCCCAAGTTCAGCAAACCGAATGAGGCTTGTTTGTTGGAGCATACTGACATTGCGTTTCATGCTTCGATAACGGAGATGACGGATTTGTGGGATGATTTTGTGCCGGAACATCGCGTGTTTTTGCGCTCGGCATATTTGCGGGCACTCGAAGCGGCTCCGCCGAATGGGATGCATGGTGGTTATTTGACGTTTTCCTTGCATGGGCAAATGATTGGTATTGCGAGTTGTCAAATTCAACATTATAGAGGTGATGAACCGTTTAATGATGAGCAACTCGCGCAAGCCACGGGTTTTTGGAACAAGACAAAAGTAGCGGCACAAAAATTCATCACGCGACAGATTCGACTCAATGTAATGGTGTGTGGAAGTTTGTTGTTGACGGGAGAACATGGTTTTTATTTTCACCCAAAAGTAAATCCTGAAATTGCTTCGCTACTATTGTATAAAGGTCTTGAAAAAGCATCGGAAGAAATGGGCAGACGCGGCACACGTATTGCCTTGTTTGTGATGAAAGATTTTTTCGAGCGTACTCAAAAATCACTCTCACCTATATTTACTGACCGAAAATTCTACGAATTTCAGGCGCAACCAACTATGGTATTGGACGTCCGACACGATTGGGAGAGTTTCGATGACTACCTCGCGGCGATGAGTTCTAAGTATCGCGTGCGGGTCAAACGCGCCTTCAAAAAAGGAAAAGACATCGTTCGTAAAGAACTGACGCTCCAAGAAATCGAAGAAAATAAACAACAAATTTTTGATTCTTACCAAAACGTAGCAGCTAAAGCCGTATTCAATACTTTTACTTTTACTCCTGATTATTTCCCTTCTCTCAAACGCGAATTAGGCGATAAGTTCAAACTCATTGCTTGTTATATTCACGATGAATTTGTGGGTTTCTATACGACTATTAAAAGTGGAAATGAGTTGGATGCTCATTTTTTAGGGCTTGATTATCAGGTGAATAGAGATTCGCAGCTATACCTCAATATGCTTTACGACATGATTCGTATTGGAATTGATGAAGGTGTACATCAGGTGACTTTCTCGCGTACTGCGCTGGAAATCAAAAGTTCGATAGGTGCCGAGCCGCATGATTTGACCTTGTATGCTCGTCATCGTAATTGTATTGCAAATTGGTTTGTAAAATACTTTATCAATCAATTTGCTCCAAAAGAAGAATGGGTGCAGCGTCGTCCGTTTAAGGTGTGAATTAATGGATAAAAATTCATGAATTCACTTAGGATCGTTTAAAGAATAAAATCTCAGCTCACGTAAGCCCCACAAAAATCTCTATCACCTACGGATTATCCGACCCTCCCGTCAACAACACCAACAGCATCCCGAAAAACCCGGCAAGTGCGCCCTCCATACCAAAAGCCAACATACCTACCATTGCCAAAGCCGCAGATGCCATGACTGCCGAACCTTGCTTGGTTTGTAAGAGTTGTATGCCTCTCGACTGATTTTTCTTTAGGTTAATTTGATTGTTTTTAGGGAGTTGTAATTCAACAGGTTCTTTTCTGACCAATTTAACTTCGGGTTTGGTCGATTTAGCAAGGGCTTTAGTAGGTACAGCTTTGGGGAAGCGGATTTTAATACCCGTAGCCAATTCTTGGACGATGGCTTTTCCCCATGTTTCTGCTGAAGGACGCAAATCGTCATCATCAAATGCGTCCTGAAATAAGACTTTGAGATTGTGCGGGATGTAGTCAAAAGTTTTGTGTGGCGGCGGAAGCGAAATCAGGTGTTGTTTGTTTCTGCCATGAGCAAATAGCCCTTCACGGATTCTGCCCGGTAAGGTATTGATGTCAATAAATTTTCCACCAAATGTTGCCGCGTAAGGATGCAAACCAAACATGATTTCATAAAAGACTATCGCCATCGCGAATCTATCCCACGAAGGATGAATTTTATCTTTTGAGGGGTTAAGTCGCTCACTTTCAGGCGGTACGTATTCCGGCGTAGCAACGAGCGCGGGGAATATCACCTTATCGTCTTTGCTAATTTGTACCGAATCACAATCCAGAATGGCGATTTTTCCACTATTCGTAACGAGTACATTTTGCGGTTTGAAGTCCACCAAAATGTAATTCTGTAGTGAGTGTACACGGTGTATGGCAATCGCCAAATTAGTGCAGAGTTTTAGGCGAGCTTCGAAGCCCTGCTTGGTATTTCTATTAAATTTATTCCAGCGGTGATTGTGTTTTTTACTCAATTTCGGGCGACAAAGTTCGTAGAGCAAAATGGAATTATCGAATGCCAAAGGCATGATGAACCCCACGAATTTATTGCTGCCAAATAAGGCAGCTTGGGGCCAACAAATAATCTGATTTTCCGTCACCGTCTCCGGTGGCGGATTGGCGACCATATACTCGATTTTTTGTTGTTTTTCCGCGTTAATGACTTTTGGCAAATACAATTTCGCACAAAATTTAGTGTGACTCGCCGGAGCTACAATTTTGTGCACCGTACCCTCACCACCTTTTGCAAAAGGCTTCGATTCGATTGTAATTGTTGTGCCGTCAGATGTTCTTAATTTCATGTTTTCGAGTTGCGAGTTACGGGTTACGAGTTAGCCAAAAATACGTGAACTAACGCTTATATCACGTCTCAATTCTATCATCTCTTGCCTCTTGTCTTTCATCTAATATTCCGATAATCAAGGTTTTATCGTCGAGTTCATTGGTGAATTTGGTATTGCCTCTATCCACAAATTTCGACCATAATTCCTGAATATCTTTGTCTGTTGCGCCCTCTGCGTTTACGCTAAGGAGTTGTTTTCGTAAGGTTTCAAAGAAGGCTTGCGAAGGTGTATTTTTATGGATAAATCGCATATTTTCTTCATCAAAATAACCTGTTTCAAACGTGTGCGATTCGCAACCGTCAGACATCAGTGTGAAGCCCGTAGGTACGCTGTTAATCACCTTTGATTCGGGAACGGTGACGCCTGACATTTCAAAATCACCCTTGAGCCAGTAGTCGGAAGTGAGGAAAATTGTGATGTTGGCTTCTTCGCCGTTGTGTGGTGTCATCATTGGATGCCATTTTCCTTCATTATCTCGATAGCCTGCTCTGCCATCGCCGATATGTGACACCAAAATGCCCATTGGTGCATAAATCACCACGATAATCGTACAAGCGTAATCTTTCGATTTCACTTCTTTGGCTTCTGCGACAAGTTCCACTCTTTTGCGGATGGTCCTAAAGGCATCAAGGGCGAGTTTTTGCCATGCTTCGGGCTGTGGCAACTCACCTGTTTTTATCCATTTATTTTTTTGGATAATGCCTTCAAAAACGCCAATTGCCTGACTCACAGTAAACTCCGAACCAATATGCGACAGGGGCGCAGACCCCGCACCATCGCACAAAATAGCGATTCCCCATCCCGCTTCAAGCGGCTTGATAGCGTGGCTATCCTGACAAGGTATCGGCGGATCGGCGTTTTTATGCGATTTGCCCATTTCTGAAGCTCCCGCTACGACCCATTTTCCCTCAAAACGAGGAGGAGATGTTAGCGTCTTTCGGGCATCGCGCCCGTCCTCTCCGCCAATTTTATTTTTTATCCAATCTGATAAGGACATAAATTTGTGTTGTTGTGTTGTGGTTTCGTAGTGTCGTGGTTGTGGTATTTATTCTAATTCAATTAATTACAAAAAAACTATGAACTATGAACCAACAACTATGAACTATATTTCAAACCCTTCCATCCAATTTCCAATATCAGGTAGATTGACACTTTCTTCTTCTGTCGAACTTGCCACAACGGACATACTTGCGCTCACCCACTCGAAAAATTCGGCAAACTTCAATCCGCGTAATTTCATGGGCATCATTTTTTGCCATTCGCCGCCTTTTTTGTTGTAACCCGCGATTTTTTCCAAGACATTCATATTTGCGCCTTGTACGCCGATGGGTAAGAAGACGAATTTTTTGTTTTTCGTGCCTTCCTCAATTTCCATGCTCAAACCATTGATGTCTTGCCCTTGGTCGGGTTCGCCATCGGTGATGAGGATAATCCACGGACGGAGGTAAGGCTGTCCGGTCATTTTGTACCAGTCTTTTCGCCCTTCAATAATTTTCATGGCTTTGCGTACACCGTCTACGAGTTTGGTAGAGCCATGCGCCTTCAAATGTGGCATCTCAAAATTATACGGCAAAGCGGGCGATACTATCATATCGACATTGCTACTAAACTGAACCACAGCGACTTCGAGCTTATTGGCAGTCTGATAATCATCAGAAATTTGATGGTGAAATTCTTGTAAGCCGCGATTGAGTTCGGCAATGGCAGCACCCGTCATAGAAGAAGAAACATCAACGACAAAACAGCAGATACTTTTCTGGTCGTAGTTTTCGGGTGACTCGGCTGAAAAATCTTTGAATCCCATATTTTGTAAGTTGCGGGTTACGGGTTACGGGTTGCGAGTTAGTTAAATGTATGTGAAAAGGAAGTAATTCTACTTGAAAACTCGAAACCTTGTCGTCCGTAACTCGGATTATTTAAAAGGTTATTATCCTAAAAGGATGAATTATGAACGATGAATTTAAAAAGTAATTTTGTGGATTAAAAATAATAGATTTAAATTTTTACATTTTCAATATTATTAGCAGTGTATTATTCGGAGTTTTTGTTTTTGTATCTCAATAATAAGATACGTATTTTTCGGTGAAAAATCAAGGGATTGAGAATGATTTAAGATTAAATTAAAGTTGGGTTAATGTTGTGAATTTATCATCTTAAGTATTTGGTTTAAAAATTTTTATAAAATAAAAAAAACAATTATTTACTACCTGAGTGACTATGTGAATTTATGATAAATTTGAGCGAATTTAGGGCAACCAGCAACATAATCCATCCAAATATTCCTATTAATGGTTTTACTAGTTTTTCGTCTACTAAAATTTCGTTTAGCATAAAACAAAATTTATAAAAACCATATAAAAACAAACCTAAATATGCAGCAAAACTCAATATCCAGCCTATCACCCCAAATGGCGAAGGAGAGATAGTTTGGTTTGGATATTTGGTAGCTTTTTGGGTGTTTGTATGGTGTTTGATGATAGCTGTAAAACCGATAATCACTAAGGAACAAAGTGCCAATTCTTTGATTTCAAAGGCAAGCGGTGAAATATGGAGGCATCTGTAACAAAGATACATCGCCACGCCAATTAAAAACCACTTGTAAATGAACCATGCAAGTTCCCTTTTAGTAAAAGGGTTACGACGATTGACAATTTTGTGATTGCTTTTCATATCATCAGATTTGTGGTTAAAGTATAGAGGCTGTTTAGAATTATTTCTTCAAATAACTAAATGGAGAGATAATACTCTTCACTAAATCCGGTATTATCAGATAAATAATCAATACTGTCGGTGGTACTATTGCCAACTTTAGAAAAATTTGCTCTATTTTTTGCGTTTCTCCTGATACAAACGTAAGTTGATAAATACCATATAAAATCAACCCAAAATAGATTACCCAGCTCAATCCTCCACCTATCAGAGCAAGTGGTGAAGGGAAGATAAATTGGTCAGGATAGTCGGCAGCTTTTTTAGCAGTTGCGTGGTGGCTAATGATAGCTGAAAAAATAAGTATTATAGAACTACAAAGTGCCAACTCTGTAATATCGTAAATAAGTGGCGAAAAGTGAAGGCATTTGTAACAAAGATACATCGCCAAACCTATCAAAAATCGCTTGTAAACAAACCACAGCAAATCCCTTGTAGAGGATGAATGATTACGACGAGTTGTTTTCTTATTGTTTTGCATGATTTAGCGATATTTTATTCACAACAATTATTTCAAACTTCCTAAATCAAATACGAACTGTTTTGAGAAGCTTTTATTTACGATTCCGAAGGATTTTTGCTGCATAAAAACGACATGAAAAGTGTCATAGTCATTTTCGTTTTCGATGGAGTTGACGACTATTTTCAATGCTTCTTTTCCCAATTCTTTTAGCTTGTCGTCATCTTCATTCAGATTTTCACCATTGAGCAGTGTTACGCTCAGGATGTTGGTCGTACCTTGTTCAGTGGAGATGGTTGTTTTCCAATTCACGCCCGCATCTTCAAAATTGTGGAGTGCTTTCAAATCGTCAACAACTGCTTGTGTTTCTCTTTCAAATTTTGGGGCTTTTACTTCGGGGAAAGAGCAACTTTGTGCTAATAAAAGAATTGCGCTAATCAGTGTTAGAATGATGTGTTTTTTCATTGTAAATGTTTAATGTGTTAATAAAAATTGATGGTTTAAAAAGGGTTTATTTTTTAGATTTAAGGAGTTTTACAAGATGTTATTCCGTAAGAAAAAGAAAATTGTACAAAACAGGAATCACTCCATACATCACAATCAAAAACACGAGATACGGCTTAGAGGACATTTTTCTATACATCAAATCAAATGGAAAAATACTATACAAATACAATCCAATGTACATCGTCCAACTCAATACATGACCGATTGAGCTATTCTCTTCCTGTGAATGTCGCGGATTGGGATTTTCAGCAATGTTTTTGAGGGCTCCGTGATGTCTGATGATTTCAGCAAACAATACCGTAATAACGATACAAGGAACAAGCTCGAAATAATCAAACTCAGGGAGAAAATGAAGCAACCAGTAACAACAGAACATACACAGCCCAATCAAAGCCCATTTGTACACTATCCATAGGAATGTACGTAGAGTAGAAGCTGTACGGGGTTGAATAGGTTTTGGAGTATGTTTGCGGCTATTTTTCATATCATTAGTTTAGTGGTTAAACTTTGATATAATATAAGCATTTAGTAGGGTAAATGGCGGTAAAATTCGACAAGTCGGGATGGATATTCGATAAAAAAGTCCCCTTGCATTTTGGAAACGCAAGGGGATTTTTAATAAGATTTTACTTGGGATTTTTGTAATGATGAATTACGAATCTTCCTTTTTCCCTTCGAATGATTTAATAATTTCATCGGCAGGCTTACCCAGATTTTCGAGCGAAAACTTCACCGATGCAGCCAATTCATGATTTGGATATTTTTGCATGAATTTATTGTAAATCTCTTTTGCTTTGTCGAGATTTTTCAAATCATTTTCATAAATAAAACCCGCTAAAAACAAGGCTTGCGGAGCTTTCTCATAATTGCGATAGCCATCATACAACTGCTCCAAAAGTGATACCGAACGACGCATATCACCCGAAGAACGCGCTACCTCACCTGCTTTGTAGAGATACAGTGCAGCATTATCGTTTTTCGGAAACTTTTTAGCGTAAGTCTCGTATTTTCTAATGAGTTTTCCGGCAGCAACCGGGTCTATTTTTGAAGCACTTTCAGGATAAAGTTGTCCCTCCAATTCGGTGATGCGTGTATTGAGGCGTTCTTTTTCCGGCTTGAGGTAATATTTCGCTTTTTCGACATCAGGATGGTTGGGAAAAGTATTGACAAAAGCCTGTCCAAGTTCCTGAGCTTCAATACTTCTATTGAGTTGGTCGTCGTACAAACCTGCCAATTGAAGCGTAGCTGAAGGCGCAGCTTTACTTTCAGGATAGCTCGCCAAAATCTGCTCGAAAGACTTTGCCGCCGCCGCAGGATTATTCATAAAACTCAACATTTCGCCCCCTTTCAAAAGGTAATCAGATGAGCGAGTTTTATCATCGGGAAATTGCTCCGAGTAAGCGGTATATTTTTGGTACAAATCGGCTGCGATACGCGGCTTGATATTGCCATTTTCATCTTTTAATATCGCCTCTTTTTGCGCGATGAGTGTTTGCAATTTTTCGTCGGCGGGTTTGAAGAAAAGCGCAGCGCGGTCTGCTCCTTCGTGGTTGGGATAATTGTCCAATACGTGCTGGAAAGACGTTTTCGCCTTGTCCATATTATTCAGATTTTCCTCATACACCGTTCCCAATAATACATGACTGCTTGGCGTGATACTTGAATTAGGAAAATCCTTGATGCCGCGCTCCAGATATTCAGCGGTTTTGGCATAATTGCCGGCACGGTAAGCCAAACCAGCAGAACGATACATATAGCGTCCGTTCATTTCTCCATCATCGGCAAATGTCTTGACGTATTCGTCGTATTTGTTGAATAAATTGGTGACAGATTGCGCGGTAGCTTGTGTTTCAACTTCCGTTTCGAGGTCGCTGATTTGTTGTTTGAGGTCGCTTTTTTCAGAATCACATGCGACTAAAATTGTCGCCACTAACAGTAGAAGTAGGATTTTTATTTTCATAATCGTGTTATTGTGTTGTCGTGTTGTGGTGTTGTCGTGTTGTGGTTTTGTTTTTTTTGCTTCGCAAAATGTTGATTTATAATAATTTGCAAAACAAAAAGTAACAAATCATTTATTCAAGGGTCTAAAAACAGACAAATTTACTGCTCTTTTTTCATTAAAAAAAATTCGTCCATAGTCGATGGGCGATAGTTCACAGAGAAATACAGAAACAATAATATGTATTATTTTCTATGGACTATGGGCTATCGGTTACGGACTTCAAACTAAAACAAATGCGTTATTCAGTCGGGTTAATATTGTTATTGGTTGTCGGAATTACGATAATGAATTGTTCACCGCGTAATGCACGTCAATTTTTGACGATGAATGAGGTCGAACAGGTTGCATCCAATCCTGTTAATATTACCAAATCAAAAACAGGCGGTTCGGGCTATAATTGCGAAGACCAATCCAATTATATTCCCGATGCGGCTCATCCCGAACATCACCAACTCAAGCTCGTCCGTGTCAATTTCCATATCATGCGTCGCAGCAATGGAACGGGCAATTTCAACGAAGCAGAGGGCGTAAAATATGCCAAAGACTGGCTGCGTCACACCAATTCACACGTTGCCAAAAATAAAGAAATGCATTTGCCTGTTGGCAATAATACGCCTAAACTGCCCATCAATTATCGCTATGTAATAGCTGCCGACCCTAATATTCCGGGAGACGACGGCATTTACTTCCATGATGATGACGAGTTATATTATTTTGTTAAAACGGGAAAAAACAAGAATAATTATAAAAAGGAGGTGATTGATAACTATATTGTACAAAAAGGTAAGGTATTGAATGTTTTTATGATGCCACATCACCCGGATAGTGTGGCTTCAAAGTCATATAATCCGACCTTGACAGGCATTGCTTTCACGAGAGATGGGGCAATAAAGGTTGCCGGGAATTACTATCTCTACAATAATCCTACTGAAGTCAACGGACAGCCCTTTAATCGCGGTGCATGGTATTGTCATGGCGTATTGAATCACGAAATCGGGCATGTGCTTGGCTTGAGCCATACATGGCGCGGCAATGACGGCTGTGACGATACGCCCAACCACAAAAACTGTTATTCGCAAAATCGCAAACGTCCTGAATGTGTAGATGGTTGGTCAAATAATGTGATGGATTACAACACTCACCAAAATGCATGGTCGCCTTGCCAAATCGGAAAAGTACAACGCAATTTTGCGAAAAAAGGCTCTACGCAGCGCGGGCTTGTCGTGCCTACTTGGTGCAAACTCAATCCCGAAAAACATATCCGAATCAGGAATAAAGTAACTTGGAAAGGCGCCAAGGATTTGGAAGGACATTTGACGATTCAATCCGGTGGCAGATTGACTGTTAAATGCAGGGTTTCGCTCCCAAAAAATGGAAAAATCACCGTACAGCAGGGTGCAGAATTGGTCTTAGATGGCGCAACACTTGAAAATGATTGTGGCGATAAATGGCAAGGGATTGTGCTTGAAGGGCAAGGCGCGAAACGTGGTAAAGTGGTGTTTATGAACGAGCCAGTATTGACGAATATGGAGAATGCATTATAAGAACTCGTTTAAACTTTTGATTTGAAGGCGAAAAACAGCCACAGGTAACTGTGGCTGCCGTTCATTATGAAGAAAATTGACTACTCTGTCTTATAGGCTGTTTCGGAGTTTACATCATACAAACCCAGTAACCCGGACGCAACTGAAAGCAGGAATCAACTCCGCCTACATTGAGTTCGCTTGGTGGGGCAGTGAACTCGATTTTAGTGGGGAGAAAAGTATATGCATTTTGAATGCAGGGTAAACCCGGCACACAAAAAATTTCACTTGCTTGTATAGCAGAAATAGATACATTTCCTGCTATCGTAACCGATTCTGCGTCCATGACGGCATCATATACAGATGTTCCCGTATCGTTGGCTGAAAGTTCTACCAAGAACTTACCGGGCGCACCAACCACAAAATTACCGCTTACCGCGTCCAAGAGCGTATTGAAAATGACTTCATCACCTAACGGTAGTGGCAGCGCACCATTAGAGCCGGTTCCATCTATATGCCTGATACGACCGTCCCGGAATTCAACGCCCTCTTCTTCAGTGGGAGTTTCAAAATCAACAAGATGTGGTTGCTCACAAGAGGTTAAAAATGAGGTAGCTGCAAAAGCCAAAAGGCTGAACAAAATGAACTTAGCTTTTAATGTTTTCATTGTTAAAAGAATTTAAAGTGTTAAAAAAAATGTTGTCTTTTATATGGTTTATTTTGTGGTTTTTATATGTAAATCGCGAATTACCTAATTGGCTGTTTTGATTCAAATTTTATCATGTATTAAGAAATATATGATTCTTTTGTTTGCTTATCTTCTACATTAACTTCATTTTTTTGATAACTTATTACATCTGCAAATAGTAGGTTTTATTTTTCAGAAGATAGGAACAGTTTGGGGTGTTTTTACAAATCAAAATAAAAAAATTTATAAAAAGATGAAAATCAAATTTTTAAGCTAAAATTATTACGAAAAAAAAATGAATCTACATTCTTTTTCATAGTAAATATTTAATTTCACTATTCATATGCTCTTTTTTTATTGTGTATTTTTTAATTTAATTACAAATTTATTTTTTTGTTAAATGATTTTTTATGCCAAAGAATAATACAAGTGTTCTATTATTAAGTGTAATTGATTTGTCACTTCAAAAATACAGAGCTTTGGAATTGATTGTCGTCAAGTTTTTTCGTTAAAATAATAGTTAATTAAAATTTTAATTATTTTCAATTAGCTCATTATTAGTGCCTTGTAGCGATGGCGTGTAATATTTCCTTAGGAAAAACTAATATCTATCAATTTGAATAAATTCAATTTTGTGTAGAAATAATCAAAAAAGCAGTTACAGTTTTCTGTAACTGCTCCCTTTCAGAGATAGAGAATGGTGTTGAGAAAAGTTTGACAATGAGAAACAGTGACGAGAACATTTGTCATTATTCATTTCCATGTCAACTTCGAATGGTGTTTTACTACCCAACATAAACCTTTTTACGAACGAGTACGTTACATCGCTTTGAAAAGGTTGTCTAAATGAACAAGCAAAAACGAGCGACAAATTGAAAAGTTTTTTACTTTTGCATCTTGTCAAAATAAATACGGGATACGAGTTACGGCTTACGGGTTGAGAGTTACGGGTTAAAAAACTCGCTAACCCATAACCCGTAACTCGCAACCCGAATAAGAATAATATGGCTAAAAATTTACTTATAGTAGAGTCACCGGCTAAAGCGAAAACCATCGAAAAGTACTT
>JAHDEO010000202.1 GCA_020628725.1 Saprospiraceae bacterium | reverse complement strand
AGTGAATGAATGAATTTTGAATGAGTGAATTATCTTGTTCACTTCAACTTTAATCCATTTAAAATTCACATTGATGTTTTAAATCACTCGAATTGTTTGAAGTAGTTTAAAACACATATTTGTCGTACAGTTGTCAATTTTGCTGCAAAAATACTATTCAAAAGTATTTTTAACAATTAGTAAACACTATTGAAATGTATTTAGATTCTTTCTAAATAAATGAGGTGTTAAGTTTTTATTAACAATTCGCAATCATATTTCTGCAAAATGCTGTTCTACCAAATTTTTATTTATTTTCTATTTGCGTAGTGATATATGAATGCAGCAAAAAAATATTTGCAAATAACTGCTTTTACGGTAAAAAATCTCAATAGATTCAAAAAAAAGTGAAAATTATTGTTAGTCCATAGTTGATAGCCCGTAGTCCATAGTTTTTTTGTTTTCGCTACGCGAAAAAATTGTACTAAAATGGACTCGCGGCTGTCTAAGCAGTTAGCATCAAATTATGCATTTGACAAAATCAGATATAGAAGGACTCGATAGAGTGAAAAGGCTGAATATGATTAATTCGGTCACAGGGATTAAGCCGGCTAATTTAATTGGTACGACGACCTCACCCCCAACCCCTTCCCGAATCGAGTCCGGGACAGGCTTCCTGCGAGGAGAGGGGAGCAAAGGCAATTCAAATTTAGCGATATTTAGTTCGGTGGTGCATTTGGGGAGTAATCCGGCGTTGTTGGGTTTTATCTTGCGACCAACGGGTGAAGTGCCGCGCCATACGTATGAGAATATTTTGGCGACGGGTGTTTATACGATAAATGCAATTCCACAAGATAAGATTGAAGCTGCACATCTTACCTCTGCAAAGTATGACCGTAGTATCTCAGAATTTGAGGAATGTGGTTTTACGGAGGAATATTTGGAGGGATTTGCTGCACCGTTTGTGCAGGAGAGTCCGCTTAAATTGGGTATGAAATATTTGGAAACGATTCCTATACCTATTAATGGTACTGCATTGGTGATTGGTTCGGTTGAACATTTGATTGTGGCAGATGAGGCTGTCGCAAAGAATGGATATATCAATCTTGAAACCTTGCATTTGGCGGGAATTTCGGGCTTGAATAGTTATTATTCGCTGGAGAAGATGGGGGAGTTTCCTTATGCGCGGGTTGCTTTATCGGGTCAATGACATATAGAGTAAATATGACTTCTTTTTACTAATTTTGTCATATGTTACCCAATCCTACCATATTTGGTTACCAACTCGACTGGTTCCAAGACCTTCAATATCTGGCAATTATTTTCAGTGTCATCATATTATTGATGAGGCGAAGGCGTTGGAATCAACTTCCCATTCTATGGGTCGTAGGTATTATTGCCGGTGTTATCTTTTTCGGTTATCTGGGGTCGAGATTTATGGAAGTGATGGAAGCTATTCTGACCGGAGGAAAAGTAGCCGAAAAGTATGGCTTTTCTGAGTTAATGACGACCTATGGCGGAGCGCGTTGGTATGGCGCGATGTTGTTCAATTTTATCGGTTTTTATTTGTTGTACAAATTCACACAAAAAACTGATATTCTGAATTTTATTGACGAAATCACCGTTGCAGCATCCGGTGGATTAGTATTGGGAAAAATTGGTTGTTGGCTCTCCGGTCATGGCTGTTATGGCATCCCAACCAATCTCCCGTGGGGGATGCGTGTACCGCATGGTTCAATGCCGAGTTTTTTACCCGTACACCCTACCCCACTCTACGATGCTATCATTTTATTCATTCTATTCTTTGTGCTAATTTGGCTTTCCAATCGTAAAAAATACGTTGGACAGGTAGCTCTTGTATTTCTTTTGGTATCTTCTGTGGCTAATATTTTGGTAGAAATTATTCGTACGAATGAAGCAGTGATTTGGAAGTTGAGTATGGCGCAAATTGTATATCTGTTTTTATTAGTTTGTGCGCTTATTTTCCTTAAATATTCAACCAATCGAACAAAACATTTCGCATAACAAAAATCACTTTAAGAAAACAAATTCTTTCTTTTTTCTTACCTTTAACCTCATTTGCATCCAAAACAATATAGCAAAACAAACTCAACTTACCACTTGGTTTAGACAAACTACGAATGTCTCGTCCGTCGGTTTTTCCTGATTGACAGTTGCATTTTTTATTTCATATGGGAAACATAAATTCTTTGGCAGTCCTCAAACGGGCAATTGACAGTTCTACGACGGGAGTGGTCATCGCTGACAGTACATTGCCCGATATGCCGCTGACCTATGTAAATCCTGCTTTTGAACAACTTACGGGATATTCAGCGGATTTTAGTGTCGGGAAAAATTGCCGTTTTCTGCAAGGACCGGACACCGACCAAAAACAAGTTGACAAGCTAAGAGCAGCCATCAAAACAGGTGAAGCGTGTAAAGTTATTTTGCTTAATTATAAAAAAGACGGTACAAAATTCTGGAATGAATTGAGTATTTCACCCATTGAAGAAAATGGAAAAGTCGTTGGTTTTGTGGGCATTCAAGACGACATCACGGCGCGTATAGAGGTAGAGCAGGCATTGGTAAAAGCAAAACAAGATGCAGAAATTGCCAATAATCTGAAAGCAGATTTTCTGAATGTCATTAGTCATGAATTGAGGACGCCATTGACTGTCATGTTGGGCAATCTTCCGCTACTGACCGACCCGAAAGACCTGCCCGATGCTGAAGAAATTTCTGAAATTGCATTGGATGTAGAGGAAGCCGGACAGCATCTACTCAAATTGATTAATGAATTATTGGATATTTCAAAGATAGAAGCCGGAAAATTGGAATTGTCTGTTGAGCCGCTTTCTATTGCCAATTGTATCCACGAGTCGCTGCATCTGGTAAAACCTTTAATTGATAAAAAAGGCTTGGAACTCGTGCAGGAAATCGAAGATTTCAATTTTATGGGCGACCCGATTCGCATGAAGCAAATCATTATTAATCTATTGAGCAATGCCAATAAATTTACTACAGAAGGACGCATTACCATCACCACAAAAACGGAAGGAAACGAGGGGCAACTCATCGTCAGTGATACGGGTTGCGGTATTAAAAAAGAATTTTTGACCAAAATATTTGAGGTATTCAAGCAAGCAGACAGTTCCTCTTCGCGCTCTGCAAGCGGGTCGGGATTGGGCTTGGCTATCTCCAAACAACTTATTGAATTACAAGACGGTACAATTGATGTGAAAAGCGAGTATGGCGTAGGAAGCGATTTTCATGTTACTGTTCCTTTACTGTAAAATTTATGGAAAATAAAGTAATCCTGATAGTAGATGATGACGAACGAATTGTCAGAATGTTTAGGCGTCGATTAAAAAAAATCGGACTGGACATACATGCTGCTGCAAATGGAAAACTGGGATTGGAAATGGCAACCGAACTACAACCAGACATGATACTCATGGATATTCGGATGCCTGTAATGGATGGGTATGAGATGGTCGGTCTTCTCCGCGAAACAGGTTATGACAGACTCATTGTAGCCTGCACTGCCTCTGTACGTGCCGAAGATACTGAATCCACCATAAAAGCGGGTTGCGATTATTTTATTGCCAAACCAGTCGGGAATGATTTTGAAGAAATTGTACAAAAATTATTGAAAGAATACAACTAACTCCAATGGCGGTAGCCGCCACTGGAGTAAATTCCAAATACCAAATTCCAATTGAGACTGATTATTGCTGTCTTATTTTGTTGGATTTTGAGTTTTGGAGTTTGAAATTTTTCAACGTTGTGATTTATCGCAACTTTGAACATAACCAATACATTCCATCACATAAAGCTCAATAAAATGTATAAATTACTGATTATTGACGACCAAAAAGGCATCTTACAGATGCTAAGGAGACGATTCGCCAAGCTGGATTATGAGGTTTTTACGGCAGAAAATAAAGATAGCGCACTACGGATACTCAAATCTGAACTCATAGATTTGGTACTGCTTGATTATATGATGCCGCAGGTTTCGGGCTTTGATTTCTTCTTAAACTTTCACAAAAAATACGATGTTCCCGTTATCATGATGACGGCACATTCCTCTATTAATCTCGCTATCGAATTTATGAGGAGTGGCGGTACTGATTTTGTAGAAAAACCTCTTGATATAGATGTACTTCATCTGCGAATCGAACGAGCCATCAAGCAATCTCAGCTTGTCAAAAATCAAACAACAGCTAAAGAAAAAGCCGAAGCTGAACTTAGAGAAAGTAATACCGCCCTTTTGGAAAAAACAGAAAAACTGGAACAGAAAAACGAAGAACTTGATGCTTTTACGGCTACTGTCTCGCACGACTTGAAAGCTCCTGTTCGTAACATTATGGGTTTCATTAATCTTTTGAAAAGGAAATTGAAAATCGACGATGCAGACAAAGAAGTGCAGGAGTATTTTAGTTTCATTGAAGACGGGGCTACGAAAATGAATAATTTAATTACTGAATTACTCAATTTTGCCCAAATGAAAGAAATCACCAAAGACCTTGAACTCATTGATACACAACGATTAGTCACCGAAATCGTCAATTCAATCAATCTCAATACAGAACACAATGCTCAAATCAGCATCGGTCTGTTACCTAAGATAAAAGGTGACTTGACGCTTATTCGACAGGTCTTTTTCAACCTCATTCATAATGCCATCAAATACTCTCGTACAAAAGAGAAACCTATCATCAGTATCACCGCCGATAGAGGAGAAAATGAGACGATATTCGCAGTGGAGGATAATGGCGTGGGCTTCAACATGGAATATACTGTTCGTTTATTCAATATGTTTGTGCGATTGCATCCTAATGAATTTGAAGGAACAGGCGTAGGACTTGCCAATGTCAAACGTATCGTCGAACGTCACAACGGACGTATATGGGCATCAGGTCAGGTAGATAAAGGTGCGACTTTCTATTTTTCTTTGCCGGATTAAATTACGTCAGACCACCCATAGTTCATAAATTAAACAAAAAGAGCTACCCAATTGGATAGCTCTCTTCGAATCAAAATATCATCAATCGTTAGTCATCTACCATTTAAGGTTTCACAACGACCAATTTCAATCCATCGGTGCGCCATTCATTCGTCTGTAATTGTACAAAATAAACACCTGCTGCGAGTCGGTCAGTGCTAAATTGGTGAATAGTAAGGTCATCCACCAATTGAATATTCTCACTACTAACCGTTCTGC
Source organism: Saprospiraceae bacterium (assembly GCA_020628725.1). Taxonomy (GTDB): domain Bacteria; phylum Bacteroidota; class Bacteroidia; order Chitinophagales; family Saprospiraceae; genus JAHDEO01. The sequence continues at coordinate 6,838 of JAHDEO010000202.1, read as the reverse complement.
CTAGTGCATCCACGAGGATGACTTGAGCATCGCCACGAGCTTCGGTCTCGATTTCGATAGTAACATTGTTGCTGCCATAAACCGGATTCGGATAGAGACTGATGTGAGCATTTTCCTCATCTTCTATACGTGGTTCAGGGCAAGTATTGGAACAAACTTCTGTTACAAATCCAATGTCCTGACCAATCGTGATTTTACCATGATCCGGGTTGCTCGTAGGTGAATTAGAACCTGTACCGTATACGATAGTTACTTTGTCGATACATTCCGTAAATTCTACCAAAACACTCTCATCTCGACCGGAAACTGATGAATTGGCAGTGGCTTCGGCACAATTACCATTGATGGCTACATTGCCGTCAAGCGAGGTAATCATCGGCATAATCTGCGTCGGGTCATTACCCAATGTACCATAAACACAAACCGCTTCTTGCTGCCTTGAGCCGCCTGTTTTGTAATCCAAATCAACGATGTCGAACCGTACATTACTTACCACTTCTGAAAGGCTGTAACAAATTACTACTTCGTCATTTACATCATGTGGATTTGTGCCAACAGCCAAGCCCGATGCTCTGTCGTGACTACTGGTAAGAATATGGTCTCCATCAATAATTCTGACATCAAATATCTGATTATCAACGATGTATGAATCCATCAGACCATGACCAGACCAGTCGTACCCCGGCTCGGAAAAGTCCAAAGCATAGTCTTCGCACTCAACCTCACAACCATCAGGAATACCATTATTATTTTCGTCAATATTGTCATCAAAACCGGGACATTGGTCTTCAAAATCACATACAAAATCACCATCTTCATCACCAAGCGGAGCCGAACCCGTTGTACAGTCATCATCGCAAAAATCGGGTTTACCATCGCCGTCGGTATCCATGTTGTCATCGCCGCCGGGACAGATGTCGTCACCATCACACACACCATCACCATCTGCATCGCCACCTATAGGACCACCTCCTGTATCTACTACCGGACATGGTTCATCGCAACCGTCTTTGCATTGTTCTACGCTGAAAATGCTTTCACCAATGACGATTTTTGAATAGGTTGGATTGTGTGTAGGCGAATTTGAACCTGTGCCATATACAATCGTGATTTTGTCGATACATTCTGTAAATTCTACTAAGACACTTTCATCATCACCTGATGTTGCAGAATTCGTAGTAGCTTCCGCACAATTGCCATCTACATCTACATGACCATCTAATGAGGTGATAGTTGGTAAAATCTGAGTAGAATTACTACCAAGTGTACCATAAACGCAAACGGCTTCTTGTTGTTTTGAACCACTATTTTTATAATCCAAATCAACAATATCAAATACTACATTAGATGATGATTCAGATAATGTATAACATACAATCAACTCATCATCAACTGTATGCGGGTCAATTCCGACTAATAAGCCTGCACCGTCAGCATTCGTATTTTCCAGAATATTATCATCATCGAGAATGTCGATACTGATGGTTTCAAGTCCTAATTCTACTGTACCTGATTCATCGCCGTGTTGCCAGCCTGCACCACAGTCGCCGTGGTCAATATTATAATCATAGCAAATATCGTCACAAGCATCCGGGATGCCGTCGCCGTCACTGTCAATATTGTCATTACCGCCGGGACATATATCTATATCATTACAAACTCCGTCACCATCGTCGTCACCCAAACTACCGCAATCGGACACAACACATTCTCCCGGACATACCTTCGAGTTGAAACCCAATCGTTTCCCAATCGTAATTTTTGAATAAGAAGGATTGTGTGTGGGCGAATTTGAACCCGTTCCGTACACGATAACTACTTTGTCAATACATTCATCAAATTCCACTAAAACACTTTCGTCATCATGCGATTGGGCGGAATCGGTGGTGGCTTCGGCACAATTACCATTCACATCTACATGACCATCCAATGAGGTGACAGTCGGTAGAATTTGTGTCGGGTCGTCACCGAGCAGACCATACACGCAAACAGCTTCCTGCTGTTTTGAGCTTGTATAATTTTTATAATCCAAATCATGAACATCGAATGATACATGATTAGATGCTTGTGAAAGATTATAACAAACCACCACTTCATCATACACATCATGCGGGTCAATGCCAATGAGCAAACCACCGCCATATTCGTAGGTATCTTCCAGAATATTGTCATTATCCGCGATACTAATGGTGTAGTTTTGGTCGCCTACATCAAATGAACCGGATGTAGCGTTAGTCATCCAATGATAACCGCTATTATCGAAATCTAAATTATAATCTTCGCATAAATCATTGACTTCACAATTGGCTCCGGGCGTATTGTCTTTACAATATTTAAATCCGGTAACGCCGCCGCCACAATCTAAATCAACAATCATAGTATAAACTCCACTGACGAATACATCGAATGTATTGAAACTATTGACCCCGTAACCGGGAATCGGGAGTTCTTCAATCAAATTGTGGTGTTCATCGTACAATTCGATTTCGCTGTAACCGCATTTCATATCCAATAAATCAACGGTCTTAATCGTCACGCTGCAGTCGAATGTAAATATCAATTGCCCCTCCGTTTCATTCGGTACGCCACAGTCTTTGGAGACAATAAGTGCATTGCCTTGAAATTCGGTATTATTCATACCGCCTGCGCCGATACCGGGTCCGCCGTATTGTTGATTAGGTGTTCCCATATCATAATCATTCGATGTTGGATTTCCTGTATCAAAAAGCTGTACGCAACGGTATGGATTGTCTGTTGTAACGGTAAAATCCTCGTATTGGTCAAAGATGGTCGTACTCGGTGCAAGTAGATTTCCATGAGCGTCATAGTCAAAATCAATAAAGTGACAGTCGTTGACAATGGTAAATACTTGGTCGCAGGTCGTCGAGTTGCCACATTCGTCTGTTACTGTGTAGGTGTAGGTATAGGTCGTACCATCGCAATGCGGGTCGCCATCTATGACAGGATCGCTGACGCTGACCGTCGCCGATGTACCGCAACTTGTGGTATATTCAGGAGTGCCGGGGCGAATATCGGAGGCACATGCTACCGGACAATCTTCGGGGCAGATGACTACCGGAGGCGTATCATTCGGAAGGAAAGTGAATGTTTGTACACAACTCGTCTCATTTCCACAAGCATCCGCAACGGTGTATGTTCTTGTTACACTCAAATCGTCTCCCGGACAGAAACTTGTCGGTAACTGTCCATCCTGTACATCTCTAACGGCAAACATAGTAGCCGGGTCGCAATTATCAACTCCGGCTAACATAGTTTCAGCAATCGGTAGAAATTGTCCACAAGCCAAGCCTGTAACATTTGCAGGACATTGAATTTGTGGAGGTTCCGAATCAGATACAAATACAAATCTTTGCTCGCACTGCGATTCATTGCCACATTCGTCGGCTACCGTGTATGTTCTTGTGATGATAAGTTCCGAATCACCTGCACAAAAAACATCAGGTATGCTTCCGCTATCCTCCACATTAATTACTACAAACTCTGTTGAAGAGTCGCAATTATCCGTACCGAAAAGTACCGTTTCGGGCGCAGGTAAATTCGCGTCACAAGGCAAGCCTGTTACATCCGCCGGACAGTTGACCATTGGTCCTTCTGTATCTTCAACAAATCTAATAATTTGATTGCATTGGGATTCATTGCCACAATCATCTACTACGGTGTATATTCTTCCTATTACTAAATCACTTCCTCCGCAGAAACTTGTTGGTAAAGTACTATCCACTACATTAGTTACTGCAAATTCTGTTGCGGAATCACAATCATCTGTACCGGGAAGTGTAGTTTCGGGGGCAGGCAAAGCATCTCCGCAGGACAACGTTATCTCTGCCGGACAAGTTACCTGTGGACCTTCATTTCCAACGATAGTGAATGTCTGTACACATGAATTGGCATTCGTACATTCATCAATAACGGTGTATCGAATTGTGTATTGGTCACCTGCCGATTCACCGCAGGCACTATTGGCAGGGTCAGGTATTATTGGGAGGGCTTCAACCGTTACTTCCGAGCCACAGCCTTGCGTCTGTATTGCCGAAATATCGGGTACAATTTCGGAAAAGCAAGTCACCTCTCTATCCGGTGCACATTCAATAATTTCTAATAGATAACCTGTCATGGTGAATGTCTGGGTACATACATTTTCATTACCACATTCATCAAGAACTCTGTAGTCAATCGTGTATCGGTCACCGGGTGATTCACCACAAGCACTATTTCCGGTATTACCAATAATTTCGCCCGGTATTACTGTAACATTTACCCCGCAAGCCGCAAATTGTACTGCAGAAATATCAGGCGCGATTTCAGCAAAACAAGACACTGACACATCGGGCGCACAGGCAATAATTCTTGGTTTCGGACCTACGAAAGTAAATGTCTGAATACATGTATCTACATTTCCGCAGTCATCTGTAACCGTATATTCAACGGTGTATTTGTCGCCTATCGTTTGACCGCATGTACTATTGGCAGCATCACCTACAAGACCGCCTACGGTTACGGTTGCCGGGTTTCCACAGCCGGTTGTAAATTCTACCAAATTAATATCTATTATAGCTTCTGTAAAACATGTTATTTCCATATCTGGCGCACAAGTAGTAATCATGGGTCCGGGCGCATCTATGGTAAATGTTTGTAAACATTCATTCAGGTTTCCACATTCATCAAAAACACTATATCGAATCATATATTTGTCACCTGTTGATTCGCCACAGGCACTATTGGCAGGGTCAAATAAAATCTCATCGGCTACTACCGTCAGTTCCAAGCCGCATCCTTCGGCTTGCACTGCCGAAATCTCTGCTGCAATTTCAAGCGTACAGCTAACCGTTCTATCCGGCGGACATGCTGTAATTATTGGTTTTGGACCTGCAATGGTAAAGGTCTGAGTACACTGCGAAGTAGAAGAGCCACATTCATCACCTACACGATACGTAATAAAGTATTGGTCGCCAATCGTTTCGCCGCAGGCACTATTCGTATCGGCAGCTTGTACATCACCAACAACAACGAATGTCTCGGCACAATCTGTCGTAAATTCAAACTGCGATGGGTCTGCTACCGCATCAGCGGCACACAAAATTTCTGTATCAGGCGGACAATTTGTAATAACAGGCGGCGCAGAAAGAACCGTACTAATTTGGGAAACACAAGTGGTCGTGGTAACACCATCGGTTATCGTAAAAGTCGTTGATACATTACCTCCGCAGACACCCGGAAATACGAAATCACTGGTAATGACCACATCTCCGCAAGGCGCAGTAGTGGTGGAGTCAATAGCTCCGCCAATAAGTCCGAATAAATCCGCCGGATTCTCATCGTCGCAGGCTATGGTCGCAGTGGAAGGTGGGCACGTAACCACCAATCCACAATCTTCCATACAAGGCATGGCTCGCAGGCGTTGCACAGTGAGATTGCCACCGGAAGATTTGCAAATCAATACGGTAGTTGATTGCGTAAGGTCTATATCGACGGAAGTATTATTCTCGTCGATGGTCGAACAATCTGCCGTAGGATCCACTACATAACCATTGGAAGCATCCAACTCTACGGTAGCACATGAAGCCCCATTGGTATTGACGATTTCCATTTCGAAGCAATTGTCTCCGGCAGTGTTGCCATCATCACAGGTGCAGGTGCCGCCGCTTCCCAGATTGTCAGGCAATGACATAGCAGTGCCATTGTCAAAAAGCGTCCCGTTGGAGGTTCCCAATGAGTTGGAAAAATCAATGTCGTATTGTGAATTACATTGAGTACGGGCGGTCATCGTACAAAAAATTACGAGACATAGGGTTACACTAATTTTAGCACAAGAGCTGATAAAAGCTTTGCTGAGTTTAAGTTTTCTGAACATGAGTTTTTAAAATTTTAAAAAAAATTGGAATACAAAATAACTTGATGATCGGCTTAATTTACTGACAGCTCATACGTTTGTTATGGCATTGAAAATCAATACCGCAAAAACGAATTACGAGTCCAGAAATTAAGAGCGTATTAGCATCTACCAATACCTAATCAATGAATTAAATTTGTAAGTTATTAATAATGAATAAATTAAAAGCAGTTGTTTTAGTATGAATTATAAAAATATGTACATAATTTTTTCAAATAAAAACAAAAGTTCTACGCTGAAAAATCTAAAGTTTCTACTTCGGTACAGACATAGATTTCCCTGTATTTTTTTAAGTAAAAAAATATCAAAGTAAGAGGCTGTTTAAAATTATTTGTATTGCGAATATGAAACGTCTTTTTCGCCCATATTTCAGCTATTTTTCGTCATGTAGCGCGGCTATAATCCTCAAAATGAGCTTCATCTGAACAAAAAATACATTTCATATTCATCAAAAAAATAATTCTAAACAGCCTCTAAGGCTTATTATAAATATAAAAATGGGACAGCTTTTAAGGAGATTTTTAAAACATTAGTGCAGTAAAAATGTGTCTGACGTTATTTCATAGTTTCTCCTAATATTGGTCAATCTCATATTTGGATAGATAGGAAAAAACAAAAAACTTAATTATAATAATCAATTAAATGTGATTTGAATAAAATTACTTGGTAGTAACAAATAGCAGTAGTCGTCAAATTAGGCTAACGAAATCCAATATACGATTTAATTTTTACTTATCAAAATAAAATAAAAATTTTTAAAATAATTATGTAAAGGATTATTAATAAAAATAAAACAATATGCGTATATCAATATTCGTAATTTAGTCAAACATAAAATACTTTATTTCAATTAATTACAATTCTAATATGCAATTATTTCTATAATAATTCTATACTAAAAAAATGCTCAAAATATATGGTAAGGTT